>NZ_JBFBKY010000015.1:0-94316 GCF_040702335.1 Pseudarthrobacter sp. NPDC080039
GTGTCTGCGTGCCATGATTCGTGAATTTCCTCCTGTGCCCATTCTCGGACACGAAACTCACACAAACACTGGACTCCTTACCGGGGACCCAACCACCTGCCCAACTCCTCCCGGACCTGGACCCATAAGTCAGATGCACCCCGTGGATCATTCCGTGGGTATCCCGCCAGTTCGCGAAGAGAGGGAGAGTCATAGCCTTCAACAAGCAAATCAGCTGCTACATCCGGATACTTCTCGCTGGGTACCAACCCCACTTGGTCGCGCAAAAACATCAGGCGCACATTTCCGGTTTCCTGTTCCATGGAAAAACCCTAGTCCCGGCGTCGACCATCCCTCACCTCCGCAACGGACGTGCCACAGGGTGATCCTTTACCGGGAACTCAGAGGCGCGCGGTTGCTCAACTCCTATTTGATCCGCGATTTACAGTTGCCCGCCCCGAACGGTCCCTATTCGCCCGTCCGAGCCGCGCCAATGCTCCAGACGGTGGTCCTAAATCAAGCCGTCATGGTGGCCCTGAATCAGGTTGACATATTCACGCGGTGGTGGCTTGCTTGAAATGCCGCGGTTCTTAGCTCCTCTCCGCAAATGCTCCTGGCGTCGGCAGATTCGACTGCTGGTAATTCCGCTGCCCTGATGCTGGCCCAGCCGCAATGGCGCCGGGAAAAGGGCGGACCATGGGGCGGCGTTTCAGAGCTCAGCGCAGCCAGCTTGGGCCTGCAGCGGGGACGATGCGTAACCTGTCGAAGCCGTGGACAGCTGCCGTGGAGCGATGGGAGCCGGGCGCGCCCTGGCCGCCATGGGCGCGCCAGGGCGGCTCGGGCTACGATCCTCGCGCAGGCTCTGCGTCAAACTCCCCGGCCTGCCGCATCCTCTCAGCTGCAGTGCCCTCGCCGGCTGATGTCGAGGCCTGGCTATCGTCATGGGTCCCCGAGCTGGCCACACCGACGACCTCGGTCGTTGTCGAGAATGTGGACCAACTGTCCGCGTGGGCGGCGCAGGAGCTGCCAATCCAGGCCCTTCGGGCCCTGCGGTCGTTGCCCGGGAAGAATGCTGATGAGCAGGCACGACCCGTTTAGGGCCGTGAACTTGAATCCATCCCGCAACCCCTGGCAGGGATGATCGACACCCTGGTGTGTGTCCCGGCCCTGCGGGAACGAGGTGACGATGTCTTGAAGTTGGCCCGATACGCAGCAGCCAGAGCCCCTTTCAGGAAATTAGCCTCACAACCGCCGCGGAAAAGGCACTGATGGCCCATAGTTGGCTGGAGAATCTCGACGAGTTATTCACCGTGATCCACGCTGCGGCTGCGCGGACTGAAACCATTGACCTCAGCCAGCTCCCCGCCCTCCTCGTAGGCGCAGGAGCAGCGGCAGCTAAGCCGCACCAGGCCTTGGAACGGAACGAAATTGTCCGGCGCCTTTCCATCCCTGGATGACAGTAAGTGTGGCCGCAGAGCAGAACTTGGGATCAGTCGGCGACTATTTAGCGCCGAATGGCTCGGCTGGGGATCGCTTTTCCTAAGTAGTCTGCCCATTCGGAGGAGAGGGTGTGCCTGGCGGTAACAGCTCTGGTGTCTGCCGTTCGTTTTCTTGCTCTCTGAATCGAGCCGCCTCACGCACGCGCGGGGCCACGGTACCCCTGTCCGTGGAGACTGCGAGCCCGGAGCGCGGGGGCGAAGCAACCTCTCTCCCCCGCCCTGGCGCATCATCTGTATGCATTCCCGCAGTATCACCGGCGTTGCGGCTGCCCCGTGGAACCGCGTTACCAGGGCATTTGAATGTTTCCGGCAAGCACTTGAAGCGGGACGCCCAATGGTGTTAGATAAATCACAACCTGCATTTGTGATTTGCATTTGCACATAAGTGCAGATAGTTCCGGACAGGATCGTTCCGATTCACCCGGCTATTTTGATCCTCCATCTGTAGACGATGACGTCACTACGAAAGGAATACCGTGGGGATACAACTTCTGGCTCTCCAGGCCGCTAACGACCCGACACCCCCGCCCCCAGCCTCAGACAATCCAGTCCTTCAAGGGATGGAATGGGCAGCTTCGCACTTCATTGGTTACTTTGAGGCCGCCGGCAAGAACTTCACCGGTCTCATTACCGGAATCCTCCCGACCCTGATCGTCCTTCTGACGGCCATGTATGCCATTACCACCTGGATCGGGGAGGAACGCGTCACCAGGGCAGTTCAATGGTCGGGCAGGTATGCCATTACCCGCTATACCGTGATGCCCGTGTTGGCAGTGATCATGCTGACCAACCCCATGTGTTATTCGTTCGGCAAATTCCTTCCGGAGCGCCAAAAGCCCGCCTTCTACGACTCCGCGGTCTCCTTTGTGCATCCCGTCACTTCCTTCTTTCCACAGGCAAATGCGGGCGAGCTCTTCGTCTGGGTAGGGGTCTCGGCTGGTGTTCTGAAGGCAGCTCCTGAAAAGTATCCGCTCCTGGCGCTTCTCTATTTCCTGGTCGGCATTGTGGTGATCTTCCTGCGCGGAGTGACGACGGAGTGGATCACGAACATCATGATCAAGCGGACCGGCCAGGACGCTGTCTTTGACGAGTACGACAGGGCGTTCAAGGAAACCGGAACGCACGGGCACAAGTCGGGCAAAGCCGTTGCAGGAGGGGTGGCATAACCATGAGTCAGAAACAGTACAACGCGGTACGTGTCAGCGCAGGTAATGGAGGATGGGGCCCGGGCTTCGTGCTCACTCCTACTGACGAGAAGAACGTCGTCCTCTCGGTTACAGGTGGCGGAATACATCCTGTGGCTGCCCGGATTGCAGAGCTTACAGGGGCAGAAGCAGTCGATGGATTCGTGAACCACATGGATGACAGCCGCGTTCTTGCCGCTGTTATTAATTGCGGGGGGACTGCCCGCATCGGGGTGTATCCGCGCAAGAAGATCAGTACCGTGGACGTCTTTGCGGGGGAGCCCGGCGGCCCGCTGGCTCAATTCATCACCGAGGACCTGTTCGTGTCTGCAGTGGGTGTGCGGAACGTAGAGCTTGTGGGAGAGACGGCATCAGTGCAAGCCACCTCCGCAGCCGCAGAAGGGTCTGCTGGGGCGGCAGTGGAAGCAGGCGGTGCGGCTGCCTACGGATCCCGGGGTCACGGAAAACCTGCGGCCGGCTCGAGTCCGGCTGCTGGAGAGCGGGAGCGTGGTGCCGAGTCACGCCGCCCAGGAATTCTTGGTGCTTTCTCCAACATTGTCGTCAAATTCGGTGCTGCCATCGGGCACCTGATTACTACCCTCCTGTCGTCTGGTCGCCAGGCCGTCAACCTGACCATCTCGACGATCCTGCCGTTCATGGCGTATGTCAGTCTCCTGGTTGGATTCGTGACATACACCGGCATCTCGCAGTGGATCGCAGCGGGTGTCCAGCCGCTGGCCTCAAACCCGTTGGGTCTGATCCTTTTGGGAGTTATCACAGGCATACCGGTTCTTTCGCCCATTCTCGGCCCGGGCGCCGCAATCGCCCAGGTTGTAGGAGTGCTCATGGGCACGCAAATCGCTGCCGGGTCCCTGCCCATCCAGTACGCGCTTCCCACGCTTTTCGCCATCGACGGGCAGGTTGGCTGCGACTTCATCCCCGTGGGGCTCTCGCTGGGTGAGGCAAAACCGGAGACGGTTGCAGTAGGAACTCCCGCAGTCCTCTTCTCGAGACTCATCACCTCGCCGCTGGCAGTGGCAATCGCCTGGCTGGCCAGCTTCCTCCTGGTATGACCAGCCGTCTCACCGCGTGACTGACAGAAAGAACTACAAAAGGTGAATTCAACGTTGAATACCCAGACCCAAACGTATTTCCGCACCGAGGTCACTGCCGTGGCCGACGAAGCCAGGGACATGATCGAAGGTGGCGTGATGATTCTCTTCTCGCCACCCTGTCCTCCTGCGCTGGGCGACATTAGCGTTCTCCATAAGCCCGTCCAACCACTTGAACGGACGCCGCAGGTAGGTGACGTGCTGAAGGTTGGCGCCGAATCTGCCGAACTCGTCTCCGTAGGAGAAATTGCCGGCGACAACCTCAAAGAACTTGGTCACGTCGTGGTCTATTTCAACAAGGCCCCCGGGGACAAGATTCTCCCCGGCGCCCTCCATGTGGGAGTAGCTTTGACCGCTCCCGCTCCCGGGGATGTCATCGAACTGGTTCATGCCTCGGATATTGGTTCGCGGTGAACACGGAGTTCGCCCTCCTTCTCGGCGGAGCCTTAGTGCTCGGTGCGCTGTTGAGCTGGGTACAGCAAAAGGCATATGCAAGGACGGTCCGCCGTATGGCTGACCAGTACAGCGGGCAGCCGGTGGCACTTGTGTCCGGCCGAGGCAAGGGGTTCGGCCGTGGGGCAATTGTTGTACTCGCCGTTGATGAACGGTCCAAGCGTGTCGTCGCTGCACAGGCAATGAAGGGGTCGACCGTCTTTGCCCGGTTCCGGTCTCGCCCGGACCTGTTGGGCCCCCTCTCGAATGCCCCTTCCCGTGCCCACTCTGCCCTTATGGGCAAGGCATTGCAGGAAGCCCAGAAGCAATACAAGCAACTCAGCTCCAAGCCCTTGCCTCAGAAGACGGCTTAGGCGATACTTAAACACAAATGTGATTCTAGTTTGCACAAAAATGCAAACAGTGACTTGAGCAGAATTTGGAAAGGTTGGTATTCCAGATGGGATACGTAAAGAAACTGCAGGAGCGCGAACTTGCCGCAGGACGACCTGTTCGCGTCGGCCTGGTCGGTGCAGGACAAATGGGAACCGGCTTCGTGGCCCAGATTGCTCGTCAGAAGGGTGTGGACATCACGGTTATTGCTGATGTCCAGCTTGAGCGTGCTGTGAAGGCATTCAAGAACGCCGGCATCGAGGACGTCAGCCAGGCAGACGACGTCGCCGGGCTTTCAGCTGTCATCAATTCCGGCGGCCGCGCGGCAGTCAACGACGCACTCATTCTCCCGAAATTGCCCATCGACCTGGTCATTGAGTGTTCGGGGGTACCGGAGGTCGCGGCAAAGGTTGCGTTGGCGTCGCTGCTCGGCGGCAAGGACGTGGCACTGATGACTGTTGAAGCGGACGTCACCGTTGGTCTGCTTCTGGCCAAGATCGCCGCCCAGACGGGCCGGGTCTACACGGTTTGCCGCGGTGATGAGCCTGTCGAATGCCTCAAGCTTGTCGAATATGTCCAGGACATCGGCCTCGAGGTGGTATGCGCGGGCAAGGGAAAGAATAATCCGCTGAACCACGATGCCACACCGGACACCCTGAGCGACGAGGCGGCTTCCAAGGGGATGAACCCCCGCATGCTCTGCAGCTTTGTGGATGGAACGAAGACGATGATCGAGATGGCCGCACTGTCCAATGCCACTGGACTGCCGTTGTCACAGCGGTCCATGATCGGCGCGCCGAGCACGGTGCCTGAACTGCACGACACCTTCCGCCCCGAGTCTGTAGGCGGCGTTCTGCCCAAGGAAGGCGTCGTTGACTACGCCACCGGCCCGGTTGCCCCGGGCGTTTTCGTTGTGGGAAAGACCAACGACCCGGTTGTCAGGGAAGAACTCGAGTACCTCAAATTCGGTGAAGGACCCTACTACTCCTTCTACCGCCCCTACCACTTGGCAAGCATCGAGGCCGTCTTGTCGATCGGTGAGGCCGTTATTGACCGGACTCCCTCACTGGCCCCCGTCTGCTGGGAGGCAGAAGTCGTGGCGACGGCGAAGAAGGATCTGAAAGCCGGTGAAACCATCGATGGCATCGGCGGTTTCACCGTGTACGGCGATGCAGTGGCAGCTGAAACGGCCAGCGCGAATGGCGAATTGCCTATTGGGCTGGCTTACGGCGCAGTGCTCCGCCGCGACGTTCCCAAAGGCGCGGCCCTGACCTACGAGGACGTTGTTCTGGACGAACGCAAAACCATCGTCGCCTTGCGCCGCATGCAGGACGTCCTGCTCACCGAAGGAACCCTGGCCGGCGAGCTCCTCACAGCCCTGTGACGACCACAGCCTGCCCACCCCAGCTATCCGTTTCACCAGACGAGGGAAAATGACTGAAATAGCGAGCGATCCCACCCAGGCACGCGAAGTTCTCAGCACAATGTGGAAGATCCGCCGATTCGAAGAGGGCGTGGACGATCTTTTCGGCCGAGGACTGATGCACGGCACGATGCACCTGTCCATCGGACAGGAAGCCGTGCCAACCGCTGCCTGCCTTTCCCTTAACCGCGACGACTACATCACCTCCACCCACCGGGGCCACGGTCACTGCATCGCCAAGGGTGCCGACCTGGAAAAGATGATGGCCGAGCTGCTGGCCAAGGAAACCGGCTACTGCCGGGGACGGGGTGGGTCAATGCATATCGCAGACACCACCACCGGCAACCTCGGCGCGAACGGCATCGTCGCCGGCGGCGTACCCATCGCAGCCGGCGCAGCGCTCTCAGCGAAGATGAGAGGCACCTCGCAGGTTGCGGTCTGTTTTCACGGAGACGGTGCCATGGGTGAAGGCGCATGGCATGAAGGCGTTATTCTTGCCGCGATGTGGGATCTTCCGGTCATCTTCATCTGCGAAAACAACAAGTACGGCATGTCGATGAATTCAGAAGAAGCCTTCCGGCTCGAACAGCTCTCGGACCGGGCCAAGGGCTACGGAATCCCCGGCTACACCGTAGACGGCAATGACGTCCAGGCCGTATTCGAGGTCGTGAACGAGGCTGTCAAGCGGGCCCGCGCCGGGAACGGCCCCACATTCATTGAAGCGAAAACCTACCGCTGGAAAGGTCACTCCAAGAGCGACAAAAACCTGTACCGCACACGCGAAGAAATCGCCGAGTGGCGCGAGCGGGACCCCATCCTGGCGTTCGAACAGCAAGCTCTGGCAGCCGGCAGCCTTACCACCCAGGACATCGAGCAGGTCCGCAACGAAGCCCGCGACGAACTCCGCGACGCCGTGCAAAAAGCAAACGCAGCACCGGACGCATCCGCCGACGAGCTGCTTTCCGCCGTATACGCGAGCTGACAGAAAGTATGGAATAGCAGTGGCTAACGAAGCAGTAGAACAACACGACCAACAAGTCCAGACAATGACGTACGCCGAAGCGATCCGAAGTGCGCTCGGACAGGCCATGGACGAAGACCCCACTGTCTTCATGATGGGTGAAGACATCGGAGTGTACGGCGGTGCGTTCGGTGTTACCGGAGAGCTCATCAAGAAGGTCGGAAAAGAGCGCATACGAGACACCACCATCAGCGAGCTGGGTGCTGTGGGCGCCGGTGTCGGTGCGGCCATGACCGGTATGAAACCCATCGTTGAAATTCAATTCTCGGACTTCACGGCCCAGGCCATGGACCAGATCGCCAACCAGGCCGCGAAGATCCACTTCATGCTTGGGGGCGCGGTCAACGTGCCACTGGTCATCCGGGCGCCGGGCGGGTCGGGCACCGGCGCTGCAGCTCAGCACTCGCAAAGCCTTGAAGCGTGGTTCGCTCACATTCCTGGTCTCAAAGTGGCCATGCCGTCCACGCCGGCTGAGGCGAAGGGCCTGCTCCTGTCAGCGATTGACGACCCCAACCCGGTCATCATTATCGAACACAAACTGCTGTACCGGACCAGCGGGCCGGTGCCTGTCGCGGCAGAACGGGTCCCGCTGGGCGTCGCCAAAGTCCGCCGTCATGGTGCTGACCTCACAATCGTCGCAACCGGCATTGAAGTATCACGCGCCCTTGAGGCAGCGGAAGAACTTGCCGCCGCCGGCATCGAAGCGACCGTCATCGATCCCAGGACTCTGAAACCCCTTGATGAAGGCACCATTCTGAAGTCGGTTATGGAGACCGGACGTGTCCTCCTGGTCCAGGAAGCAGTACGGACGCTGGGTTTCATGTCCGAAGTCGCTGCCATCATTTCCGAGTCGGAAGCGTTCGTCCATCTCCGGGCACCCATCAAGAGACTCGCCGGACTGGACATCCCCATCCCTTACGCCCCACAGCTTGAAAAGGCGTCGGTGCCCCAAACCGACGACATCGTCAAGGCGGCGCTCCAGATGGTAAAGGAGTGGTGAAATGGCCGAGATGCCACTGACCATGCCCAAGATGTCCATGACCATGGAAGAAGGCATCATGGTCGCATGGTTCAAAGGTGCCGGGGATACCGTCGCCGCCGGGGAGCCCGTATGCGAAGTCACCACAGACAAGGTGGAGATGGAGGTTGAAAGCCCGGTAGACGGAACCCTAAGCCGGATCGTCGCCTCGCCCGAAGACGTCATCAAGGTCGGCGACCCGATCGCCTTTATCAACACCGAGGCCGAAGACTTGTTCGGAGACCTCCTGCGCGGCGAGCCAGAACCGACGGACTCAACTGATGCGGCTGACGCGGCTGACGGAGGGACTGTTCCAGACGCAGCCCCGGCACCAGTCCCCCAGCCCATGCCGGAAAACACGCCGGAGTCCGTCTCCCGCCCAACTGCCGTTCCCCTTGCCCGCCGGCTGGCTGAGCAGGACCGCCTTGATCTCTCGGCTGTAAAAGGTACCGGTCCTTGGGGCGCGGTCCGCGTCCAGGACGTCGAACAACTTACTGCTGACACGGTACAGCCACAGCAGGTCCAGCCCGCCGTGCCGGCGCGCCCAGCAAAGGAAGTTGTTTCGGTCTCGCAGATCGCTACTTCCGGGGTCGACCAAGGCTGGTTGAGGATGCGCACCCAGGTGGCGAAGGTAATGTCGGCGTCGGCCTTGATTCCCCAGTTCACGGCCTACGCGGATGTTGACCTCAGCAAATTGGCCAAGGTTCGCAAGACTGCCCTTGGTGGGGCAAGTTGGACGACTATCCTCATCAAGGCCCAGGCTCTCGCCCTGCGCACCCACCATCATCTGAATGACTACTGGGAAGACTCGAACGTTGTACGGAATCCGCATATCGGCATCGGCCTGGCCGTCGATTCCGAACGGGGCCTTCTGGCGCCAGTCCTTCACAATCCGGATCTGGTCCCGCTCTTGGAGCTGAACGAGCAAGTGCGCGCCACGGCCCAGGCAGTGCGAGAAGGAAAAACAAGCTTGGCCGCCCTGTCGGGAGGGACCGCTGTGTTCTCGAACCTGGGATCATACGGCGTCGATTCTTTCAACGCACTGCTAACCCCCCGGCAATCCAGTGCCATTTCCTGTGGCGCCGTTGGACCGAAAGTCATGGCCACAGGTGAGGACACTTTCGGTGTCCGAACCGGCTGCACAGTCGGGCTGACTGTCGACCATCGAATCGCCGACGGCGCCGACGCAGCCCGCTACCTAAACACGCTGCGCGAGATTCTGTCCGATCCAAGTCGGCTCGGCGCAATCAAGTAGCGACAACTGAGGGCCTCATGCTGGCCCATGAATGCTCTGTTTCCCTTCCGTATGAGACCGGACCAAGGGAAGGAAGATGGTGCACGTGACGCGGGGGCGCCATGTGCACCATCATCCGGAACAGAATCAACAGCTACTTGAATCCCGCACCCTGCTTCAAGCCCTCACGCAGTTCGACGGCTCAGCCTCGAACGTTCGAAACCGGAAAATGCGCAAAGAGGTAAGTAATTTGAACACCCAGACACAAAATCCGCCAAGCACTCGTGGACGGGCCACAGCGATCTCCCGCGGAAGACAGCCAGTAAGGGATTGGTCAAAAATCCCCCGGTCAACCCAAATTGCTCTGATCCACGGATACCAGCCGGTCGCAGCAGGGTGGATGGATGCCGTGATGCCCGATGGCAGCGGAATCTGGCTGGTCTGCAGTGAGGACGGTCAACGGCGGTTTTTCCTTCGCGAGAAGGGACTCTACGCCGTCCGCTGGGAGAGTGCATGATCAGCCGGACAGGCGTGCACCACGAGATCCTGGCAACAATGCGGCGCGTCGCAACCCGCGCGCGTCCTGAGGCCAGCTATCGACTTCACTCAGTGGTACCAACCACGTCCTATATCTCTAGGAGGATCTTCAATTGACTCGATTGATCAACGACGGCTGGCCGCCGCTGACAGGAGAACTTAGGGAATACCTCCAGAAGTGGCCCGGGGACCCGTCCTTGGCAGTAGTCGGTCAAGAAGGCCCTATCGCCGGCCACGACACCGGACAGACATATCGACTTGCCTCCGTCACCAAGCTCCTGACGGCACTCACTATCCTGGACGCCGCTGAGAGCGGTGAAATTTCACTACACGACCAGTCCGGGCCGAAGGGGGCCACCGTCCTCCACCTGTTGGCACACGCCTCTGGTATCAACTTCGAGGACGGGCGCGTGAAAGCACCGGTCGGTTCACGGAGGATCTACTCCAATGCCGGCATTGACCTTGCCGCCGAGCACCTCACCGCCGCGACAGGAAAGGACTTCAAAGACGAGATGCGGGACCGAGTGCTGGAGCCCCTGGGCATGCTGCATACAACGCTGCGCGGCGCCCCTTCCAAAGGCGCGGAAGGGACAATCACTGATATCGCGCTATTGGCACACGAACTGCTGCGCCCCAAGTTGTTTGCCGGACCCGTCGAGAAACTTGCAACCCTGGCCTACCCCAACTTATCCGGCTTCCTGCCCGGCTTCGGACACCACCTGAACAACGACTGGGGCGCAGGAGCGGAGATCCGCGGAACCAAATCGCCGCACTGGACCAGCCCAAATAACTCACCGGGAACCTTTGGGCATTTCGGCGTCAGTGGCAGCTTTTTATGGGTGGACCGTCAGGCGGGCATAGCCTGCGCAGCACTATCGACCGTAGATTTTGATGAATGGGCAACCCGCATGTGGCCCGAAACCTCAACTGTTGTGTTGAGCTCGTACTCCGGCCCCGGAGGTAAGCGCCCCGAAACTACAGGTACGGTCACACAAGCTCATGACCTGGTCGAAGCTGCGCCCTCGGGGGCAACTACTCAATTTGTCCCCGGAGCATGAAGTGAGCGTGGTGCCAGAAGGCCGGCGTCTGCTTCGCGTGGAAGCGCGAAATGCCGCAACACCCGTCGAACGAAAACCTGTATGGCTCAGGAGCAGAGTTCAAACCGGACCCAACTTCATAGAACTAAAAAAGCTCGTGAAAGAGGACGGCCTGAATACTGTCTGCGAAGAAGCGGGCTGCCCCAACATTTTCGAGTGCTGGGAGGACAAGGAAGCAACCTTCCTGATCGGCGGCGCACAGTGCACCAGACGTTGCGACTTTTGCCAAATTGATACCGGAAAGCCCGACCTGGTCGACATTACGGAACCCGTCAAAGTCGCCGAATCCGTGCAGGCCATGGGCCTGCGGTACGCCACAGTCACCGGAGTAGCGCGGGACGATCAAGAAGACGGAGGAGCCTGGCTATATGCAGAAACGGTGCGACAAATCCACATGTTGAACCCAGGAACGGGAGTAGAAATCCTCATCCCCGACTTCAACGGACAACAGCAGCTCGTCCAACAAGTCATCGATGCCAGCCCCGAGGTTTTCGCGCACAACCTGGAAACAGTGCCGAGGATCTTCAAGTCAATACGTCCCGGTTTCCGTTATGAACGCTCGCTCAACGTTATAAGCCAAGGGCGGGAAAACAACATGGTCACAAAATCCAACCTGATGTTAGGCATGGGCGAGACGCGGCAAGAAATCTCCACCGCTCTCAGGCATTTGCACGACGCGGGGTGCGATCTAGTCACCATCAACCAATACCTTCGCCCGAGCCCCAGGCACCATCCTGTTGACCGATGGGTCAAACCACAGGAATTTGTCGATCTTCAAAGAGAAGCCGAAGAGATCGGATTCTTAGGCGTCATGAGCGGTCCCTTGGTTCGCTCTTCCTACCGCGCCAGCAGGCTTTGGTCAGAAGCAGTGGCCAAGAAGAGCCAAAGAGCTTCTCCCCAACTTTCCGATCTTCCCGCGTAGCACAAACCAAACCAGCTGGCACCTGATACTGCGGACTCGAGTGGCATCGCTTCCAGGTGCGACTCACACCGGTGCCAGCCAGCACAAGCACATCGATCAATAAGGGCCCTAGCAATGACCGATACCATGACGGATCAGACTCCGAGTACCAACGATCAGCAGGCGCTCAACCTGAAATCGGCAGGCCACGTCATCGTCGACACACTTGTCACCCATGGAGTTAAAAGAGCTCATGTGGTGCCCGGGGAAAGCTTCCTGGACGTCCTCGATGGGCTCCACGATTCGAGGATCGAGACGATCGTCTGCCGGCACGAAGGCGGAGCAAGCTACATGGCTGAGGCTGACGGCAAGATGAACCAGCTTCCGGGCATTGCGATGGTCACCCGGGGTCCTGGAGCAGCCAACGCACATGTAGGACTCCATACAGCCTGGCAGGACTCCACTCCCATGGTTCTTTTCGTAGGGCTTATCCCCTTCGCCCACCGTGACCGAGAAGCATTCCAGGAATTTGATATTAAGGCTTGGTTCGATTCCGGCGCCAAGCGCGTGATGGTCCTTGACCACGCTGAGCGTGCTTCCGAAATCGTGGCCGAAGCTTTGTTTGCCGCCATGAGCGGACGACCGGGGCCTGTCATTGTCGGCCTACCTGAAGACGTCATCCGCCAGCAGATCCCAGCTACCCTGCATCCTCCTATTCCGGTAGCAACCGGCGGCATGACTGCCACGGATGCTGCCGCAATGGCTACAGCCCTCGCTGCTTCCACCAAACCGCTGTTCGTCACCGGCGGGAATGACTGGACGCAGGAAGGCGCCGACCAGCTGACCGCCTGGCTGGAGAGGCACTCTATTCCTGCCGCGGCAGAGTGGAGGACCGAGGGGACCGTCCCCTTCGATTCGCCTTCCTATGTTGGCCCCATCGGCTACGGACGCCCTCGCCCCACCTACGATCTGCTGGAAGAAACCGACCTGCTGGTGTTCGTGGGCACCGTGCCGGGCGATGTCATCACCGACGGGTTTCTCTGCCGCCAGGACTGGAGCAAGAAGAATTTCCTGATCACCATCGATCCGTCGCTCCGGGGCCGATCTGGTCCCGTCTCCTACCACATCGTGGCCAAACCCGACGTGTTCATCCGGGACCTCGCCAAGATCGAGCTCCCCGTAAAGAAAGAGTGGAAGGCCTGGACGGCCAAGATGCGCGGCGAGCAGGAAGCCTTTTCCGCACTCCCGCCAGCCACCCCGTCGGACGGCCCCGCACGCATGGATACGCTGATGGCCAACCTCGTGCCCACCCTGCCCGAAGACGCGATGGTCACCCTCGGCGCCGGCGAGCACACCAACTGGGCCCACCGCTATTTCCCCACCCAGCGCTATGCATCCATGATCAGCGCCCGCAACGGTTCCATGGGCTACTCCATTCCGTCGGCCGTCGCCGCCTCCCTGGAGTACCCGGGCCGGCGCGTGGTGACGATCGCCGGCGACGGGGAATTCCTCATGAATGGCCAGGAACTAGCCACCGCCGCCCAGTACGGCGCCACTCCCCTCATCGTCGTGATGGACAACCAGGAATACGGCACCATCCGAACACACCAGGAACGCCACTACCCACAACGAATCTCAGGAACCCAGCTAAAGAACCCGGAGTTCGCACTCATGGCGCAAGCCTTCGGCGGCTTCGGCATCAAGGTGGAACGCGATGCCGACATTCCCGCCGCCCTCACCGCAGCACTCAAAGCCATCGACGATGAGCACGTTTTCGCGCTCATCCACCTCGTGGTCGAGCAAAGGGTCAAAGCCTATTAACCCTGGGATTACACCGCTAATAACCGAGCAACTTCAAAATCACGGCGATTGAGCCTGCCGAAATCTCTGACACCCATAGGACTTGTAATGACCACTTCGCAAATTGCCCCTGCCGTCTCTTCCGAACGCGAAACCTCCCTGCTCGCATCTGTGCCGACCGGTCTGCTGATTAATGGTGAGTGGCGGGACGCGTCCGATGGCGGCACGTTCGATGTGCACGATCCCGCCACCGGACATGTACTAGCTACCCTCGCGTCCGCAACGAGCGAGGACGCGGTCGCCGCGCTCGACGCGGCCGATGCCGTCCAGTCCTCCTGGGCCCGCACCGCGCCACGGGTGCGGGCGGAGATCCTGCGCCGCGCCTTCGACCTGGTCACCGAACGTGCGGAGGACTTCGCCCTGCTCATGACGTTGGAGATGGGAAAACCGTTGGCCGAGGCCCGCGGCGAAGTCACCTACGGGGCGGAGTTCCTGCGCTGGTTCGCCGAGGAAACCGTCCGCGACTACGGCCGCTACCTCACCACCCCCGAGGGCAAAAACAAGATCCTGGTCCAGCACAAACCCGTGGGACCCTGCCTGCTCATCACCCCGTGGAACTTCCCGCTCGCGATGGCCACCCGCAAGGTCGCCCCCGCCATCGCCGCCGGCTGCACCATGGTCCTCAAACCCGCCAAACTCACCCCGCTTACCGCCCAGTACTTCGCCCAGACCATTCTCGACGCCGGACTCCCGCCCGGGGTCCTGAACGTCGTTGCCTCCTCCTCCGCCTCCGGGATCTCCGGGCCGCTGCTGCAGGACTCCCGGCTGCGGAAGGTCTCCTTCACCGGCTCCACCCCGGTGGGCAAGCGGCTGATGGCCGACGCGGCACAGAACGTGCTGCGGACCTCGATGGAACTCGGCGGGAACGCCCCCTTCATCGTCTTCGAAGACGCCGACCTCGACGCCGCCGTCGAGGGTGCGATGGCGGCGAAAATGCGGAACATGGGGGAGGCCTGCACTGCCGCCAACCGCTTCCTGGTCCACGAGTCCGTGGCCCAGGAATTTACCCGTAAGTTCGCCGCCGTCATGGGTGCGCTGACCACCGGGCGCGGCACCGACCCCGCGACCAAGGTGGGACCTTTGATTGACGGTGGTGCGCGGGATGACGTGCATGCCCTGGTGGCTGCCGCCGTCGATGCCGGTGCCGTTGCCGTGACCGGTGGCGCTCCCGTGGAAGGGCCCGGCTACTTTTACCAGCCCACGGTTCTGGGCAACGTACCGAACAACGCGGCGATCCTGGGCCAGGAAATCTTCGGCCCCGTCGCCCCCATCACTACCTTCGCGACCGAGCAAGAGGCCATCAAACTGGCCAACGCGAGTGAGTACGGCCTGGCGTCCTATCTCTACAGCCGTGACTTCAACCGCCTCCTGCGCGTCGCGGAACAGATTGAGTTCGGCATGGTCGGGTTCAACGCGGGCGTCATTTCCAACGCAGCCGCACCCTTCGGCGGCGTCAAACAATCGGGCCTCGGCCGCGAAGGCGGCTCCGAAGGCATCGCCGAATACACCACCACCCAATACATCGGTATCACCAACCCCTACGCGGGCTAGTCCGGAAGTTCTCCTTCTTCCGCCGGCCCAGTTCTAGCCGCTGCTAGGCTGGCGGATGCCCTTCACCCGTTCCTCTTCCAACTTTTACGGGTGAGGGGCCGGTGGGGAATGGCGACCTCTGAACCCGCCATTCCCCACCACTCCTTCGCGCCAGCGAGAGGTACACCCCAACCTGCCAGCAAGGGCTTTGTCGGCAATTTCGTTGACGGCACTTTGGGGTTGACCTTTGTCTAGCGCGAGGTTCAGTCATCAATGTCTACTTTTTTGCTGGTTCAGCGGTTCAGATGTCCGGTCGCTTTCAGGACCGAATCGAGCCATGAGACCCTGTTGGTGAATCGTGCGGCCTTGTGTGGCACTGTCCACTTGCAGGCCTCATGTTCCCAATCCAGGGACAGTCGTCGCTTTGAGGTGACTGCGGTGAAGGTATGGACTGTCCAGGTGGCTCCGGACTCGTCGTGGAGTATCAGTTTTTCGCCTGGCCCTAGCTCGAGGAGGTCGCCGTCGGTAAGGCCGGTTTCCTCGGCCAGTTCCAGCAAGGCTTGCTCCCGGGGTGATGCACCTGACTCGAGGTAGCCGGTGACACAGTGCCAGCGCCCGCGGTCGTGGCCCACACTGCGGCTTCGTTTTAGCATCGCGATTTTTCCATGCCGCTTGATGACAACAGCGACAACGCTGTGGCATGAAGACGATTTCCGCACCATGTTCACGTGGTCGTGCTCCTCGTCATAGGTTTTGTGCATTCTTTCGTGTTCGTGCCCGCGCCCCGGTTAGACCAGGGGTTTTAGCGACTTGAGGGCGGTGGAGTTCCGGACGGCGGCGGCGAGCTCCCACAGGGCTGCGCCGTGCGTCCGGCACTGCTCGACGGCGTCGGCGACCGTATTCCCTTCGCTGTCGAAATGCAGCGGGTGGAAGAACAGGCTGGGCGCCAGCACCTGGGTTCCGAAAAAGCCCCGCAGCACCCCTGCCAGGTCCTCCGTCCCGAGGAAATGCGCCATTGAACCTCCCGTCATCACCACAGCTGCGGGCGTGGCGAGCAGCGGCGCGTTTGCCCCGTCCCTGTCGATTTTTTCCAGCAGGACGCGTAGTGCCGAACTGTGTGAGGCCCGGTAGGTGGGGCTGCCGAAGACCACCGCATCAGCTTCGGCAATCCGGTTCACCGCATCAGGTGCCCCGCAGGTGATGAGATCGACGGCAGCCCCTTGCGACGCCGCGCCTTCCAGCACGTGGCCCACGACTTTCGCCGTCTTGCCGGGCCCGTGGGGGCTGCCGTCGATCCCGAGGATTTTCACCTGGCCAGTTCCATCATGGTGGCGTAGGAGCCCTTGAAGAAGAGCAGCGGCTCTGCATCGGAACGGGCTTGCATGGCCTTCACCAGGCCGAGCACGATGGTGTGGTCCCCACCGTCGTATTCCTCGTGAAGCTCGCAGTCGATCCACGCGAGGGCTTTGTCCAGGATCGGGTTTCCCAGCGGTGAGGTGTGGTGGTCCACGCCCTCGAATTTGTCCGTCCCGGAACGGGCGAACTTGTTGGACAGTGCCTGATGTTCGGCCGGGAGGATATTGACGCAGAAGCGTCCCACGTCGCGAAGGGCCGGCCAGGTGCTGGAGGTGCGGGCGGGGTTGAACGAGATCAGTGGCGGCTCCAGCGACAAGGAGGTGAATGACTGGCAGGTGAAACCGGCCGGCCCGTTTTCCGTTGCTGCGGTGATGACCGTCAGTCCCGAGCAGAAGTGGCCGAGGATTTCGCGCATGCGCTGGGGGGTGACTTCGTGGGCAGTGTTCATTGTGGTGTCCTTTCGATTTCAGACAGCGGTGGGGATGGATGCGTAGGTAAAGCCGATGCGCGGCGCGCACTTGCTGAGGGCGGAGTTGAGGCTGCGCCCCAGGAAGCCGGAGACCAGGGAGCCGGCGGCCGCCAGCTCCTCAAGGTCCAGTCCCGTGGAGACGCCGATGTCCTCCAGGAAATTGACCAGGTCTTCGGTGGCCAGGTTGCCGCTGGCTCCCGGGGCGAAGGGGCAGCCGCCCAGGCCGCCAACGGCGGCGTCGAAGTCAGTGACGCCGACCAGCAGCGCGGCCAGGACGTTCGCCATCGCGGTGTCGCGGGTGTTGTGCAGGTGGAGTCCGACGGCGGCTTCCGGGCAGAGCGGGCGCACCGTTTGGACCAGTGCCAGGACGCGGTCCGGGGTGGCTGTGCCGATGGTGTCCGCCAGGGTCAGGCGGTCGGCACCGGCGCCGAACAGTTTGGCGGTAATGCCGGCAACGGCTTCTGGCGGGGTGGGCCCGTCGAACGGGCAGTCAAAGGCCGTGGCGATGATCACTTCGCAGATACCGCCGGCGGCGTGGACCAGCTCGATAATCGCCTTGCCCGCTTCCACTGATTCCTGCACGCTCTTTCCGGCGTTGGCCCGGGCATGGCCCTCGGAGGCGGAGATGACGTACTGGAGGTGGTTGACTCCGGCGGCGAGTGCTCTTTTGGCCCCACCGTAGCCGGCCACCAGTGCGCAGAATTCGATTTCCGGCCAGCGGCGCAGTTCCCGGGCCAGTTCGGGGGCGTCCGCGAGGGCCGGGACGGCCGAGGGTGAGACGAAGCTGGTGACCTCGATCCGTTTTACCCCGGTCCTGGCCAGGGCGTCGATGAACTCGATCTTCTGCTGCAGGGTCAGGGGCTGCTCGAGTTGTAGGCCATCACGTGGGCCTACCTCCCGGATGTCCACGGCCCGCGGGAACTCATGTCCGGCGCTGGCGGCCAGTGATTCGAGGGTGATCATGGGTGTGGTTTCTTCTCTTCCTGTAATTCGCGGGGGGCTTGCTGGCTGCGGCTTAGATGATCCGCTGGCCGGCGAGGTTACTCAGGGCTTCGGGGTTCAGATCCAGCAGCTCGCCGTACACGTCGTCGTTGTCGTAACCGGGAGTTGCCCGGCCGGCCCAGCGGACACTCCCCGGTGAGCCGGCGAACTTGGGCACGACACCGGGTCCCAGGACGCTGCGGCCCAGCCGCTCGTCGTCGTGCTCCACGAACATGCGCCGGTGCCGCAACTGCGGGTCCTTGACCACCTCGGCGATGGTGTTGACGGGTCCGTTGACCACACCGGCTTCGTCGAGGAACTTCAAGAGATCGGCGGCGTCATAGGTGCGGGCCCAATCGCCGACCAGCTCGTCCAGGCTGTCTTGGTTAATCCCGCGGGAAACGTGGTCCACATAGCGCGGATCGGTAGCCAACTCGGGGCAGTTCATGGCCTGGCAGAGGCGCGCGAACAGCGTGTCCTGGTTGGCAGCAATGATCACCGGCAGCCCGTCCCGGCTCATGTAGACGTTGGATGGTGCGATCCCATCCAGCCGGGTCCCCGAGGGCTGCCGCACGACGCCGGCGCAGTCGTAATCGGGGATCGTGGACTCCAGGAGGGCAAGGCATGATTCCGTCAATGCCACATCAACGATGTCGCCATGGCCGCTCTCCTGGCGACGCACCAACGCTGCCAGGACACCCTGCACGGCGAACATGCCGGCAAACGAGTCACCAAGGGACAGTGCGATGCGTGGCGGCAGCTGGCCCGGGTAGCCGTTGAGCGCACGGAACCCGCTGATGCCCTCCGCGACGGAGGCGTATCCGGGTTTATGGGCATCCGGCCCGTCCTGCCCATACCCGGACACCCTCGCAATGACAAGGCGCGGATTGACTTCCTGCAGCACCGTGGGGCCTATCCCCCACTTCTCCAAGGTGCCGGGCTTGAAGTTCTCCACGATCACATCCGACTTCGCGGCCAGTTCCTTCAGCAGTTCCACGCCCTGAGGCGTTCGCAGGTTCAGCGTGATGCACTTCTTGTTCCGTGCATGCACGGTCCAGAACAACCGGTGCCCGTCCACCTCGCCCTGTCCCCAGGTGCGAAGGGGATCAGGCCGGTCCGGCGTCTCGATCTTGATGACCTCGGCGCCCATGTCGGCCAGGAGCCGGCCTGCAAAAGGACCGGCAACCAAGGTCCCCAGTTCCAGGACCCGGACGCCGGCCAGGGGCCCTCGGGCGGCTTCCGGGTCCTCATGCTCGTGGTGAATGTTTGGCATGTCTACTCCATCTCCCCGCCTGTGACGGGCTTCACATCTGATCTCGAGGCTCAACGCTAGGTGCCGGAAACAGGGTGCGGCCAGCCTCTGACGGCAGCCCGATAGCCAAAAAAAGCAGGAAGTGAAACGGTCCTCAGAGTCTGCAGTGAACGGATATCCGCGCGGCACTCAGCGGCTAGTGTGAGCTGGGCCATAGTTTGTAGTGTCTTTCATCAGCGCCGCCAAAGACGGTGGCAAACGCACTGAGAAAGGCACTTCATGTCAACCACTGCGCGGGAACAGTTTCCCCTATATATCGACGGCGAATTCCGCGAAGGCGCTGGCGGACAGACCTTCGAGACCGTCAACCCCTACACCGGACAGGTATGGGCCGACGTGGCCGAGGGTACGGTGGAGGACATCGACGCCGCCGTCGCCAGCGCACGCGCTGCACTGTCCGGCCCCTGGGGCCAGATGACAGGAAACCAGCGCAGTGCGCTCCTGCGCCGCCTCGGCGACCTCGTCGCCGAACACGCCGAAGAGCTCGCGACGCTTGAGGTCAACGACTCCGGCAAGCTCTATAAGGAAATGGTCGGCCAGACCCGTTTCCTGCCGCACTGGTACTACTACTTCGCCGGGCTGGCAGACAAGGTGGAGGGCCGTCAGATCCCCACCTCCAACCCCAACTACCTTGTCTACACGCGCCGCGAACCCGTAGGCGTGGTCGGCGCCATTACGCCCTGGAACTCCCCCCTGCTGCTGCTGACCTTCAAACTCGCACCGGCACTGGCCGCAGGCTGCACCTTCGTGGTCAAGCCCAGCGAGCACTCCCCCGCGTCCACGGCATACTTCGCCCGCCTGCTGGACGAGGCCGGCTTCCCCGCCGGCGTCTTCAATGTGGTCACCGGGGAAAGCCGGGAACTCGGCAAGGCACTCGCGGCCCACCCGGGAGTGGACAAAGTAGCCTTCACCGGCTCCACAGCCACCGGGGCGCGCGTGGCACAGGCCGCCGGTGCCAACATCAACAAAGTCACCCTTGAATTGGGCGGCAAGAGCCCGCAGGTGGTGTTCCCCGACGCCGACCTCAACGCAGCTGCCAACGGACTGCTGGCCGGCGTCTTCGCTGCCACCGGCCAGACCTGCATGGCCGGGTCCCGCCTGATCGTGCACGAATCAGTCCACGATGAACTCGTGGAACTGGTAGTCCAGCGCGCCAACAACATCAAGCTCGGCGACCCCACCGATCCGGAGACCCAAATGGGCCCGGTGGCCAACGGCCCGCAGTACGACAAGGTGATGGGCTACCTCAAGATCGCCCGCGACGAGGGCGGCACCATCGCCTGCGGCGGCGAAACCCCCGAGGACCTGGGCGGCTACTTCATCCGCCCCACGGTCATCACCGGCGTGAACAAGGACTCCACCGTCGTCAAGGAAGAAGTCTTTGGCCCGGTGCTGTCCGTCTACACCTTCAAGGACGAGGCAGAGGCCGTCGCCCTGGCCAACGACACCGAATACGGTCTCGCCGGGGCTGTCTGGACCAAGGACATCCACCGCGGCCACCGCGTCGCCGGCGCCATCAAAGCAGGCACCGTCTGGATCAACGCCTACCGCGTGGTGGCGCCGGAGGTTCCGTTCGGCGGCTTCGGCTCCTCCGGCGTCGGACGCGAAAACGGCATTGACGCCGTGAACGAATACACCGAATCAAAAGCCGTGTGGGTTGAACTCACAGGCGGCACCCGCGATCCCTTCAAGCTCGGCTAAACCACAAAGGAAACCATCATGACTGCAACCGCTGAACGCATAAAGAACGAAGAGGGCCTCTTCCCCACGGCCCCGCGGCCCGACTCCGAAACGAAGCCGGTGGCGGACCGCACTACCACCAACCCCATTTTCAACAATCAGAAACTCAAGCTGGGCCTCTTCGGCACCAACTGCTCCCACGGTCTGACCATCTCCCACGTGGAAACCACCTACGAAACCTCCTGGGAACACACCAAGGCCATCGCCCAGCAGGCCGACCGGATGGGATTCGAAGCCCTGGTCCCGATTGCCCGCTGGCGCGGATTCGGCGGCACCACCAACTTCAACGGCAACAGCTTCGAAACCTACACCTGGGCGGCCGGCCTGGCCGAGGCCACCAAGAACATCGGTGTCTTCGCCACGAGCCACCTTCCCACCGTGCACCCGGTGATGGCCGCCAAGATGGCCACCACCATCGACCGGATCTCCGGTGGCCGGTTCGGCGTCAACCTTGTGATGGGCTGGTTCGCCCCTGAAATGGAGATGTTCGGCCAGAAGCAGGGCGAGCACGACGACAAGTACCGCCAGGGCCAGGAGTGGGTGGACTTCGCCAAGAAGGCCTGGACCGAACCCGGCCTGTTCGACTTCGAAGGCGATTTTTACAACTCCCAGCGTGTGGAGTCCTACCCCAAACCGCACCAGGGCCCCTACCCGGCCCTGATCAACGCCGGGAACTCGTCCGCGGGCATGGCCTTCTCGGCCCGGAACGTGGACGTCAACTTCGCAGCGCTCGACACGATCGAGAACATGAAGAGCTACAGCGACGAGATTCGTGGCATGGCGCGCGAGGAGTTCAACCGGTCCCTGGACGTCATGACCTATGGACTGGTGGTGGTCCGGGACACCGAGAAGGAAGCCAAGGCGGCGTTCCAGGAGGTCCTCGACAAGGGCGACTACGATGCCGCGGAGAACGTCACCTCCCTCATGGGCATGCAGAGCCAGTCCTTCCGCGCCCAGATCGAACAGTTCAAGGAACGCTTCGTGGCAGGCTGGGCCGGCTACCCGATCGTCGGAACCCCCGACCAGGTCACCGAGCAGCTGGCGGCGGTTAACGACGCCGGCATGGGCGGCTTCATCATGGGAATGATCGATTACAACGAGGAACTGAAGTACTTCGATGAGAACGTCATGCCCCTGCTGAAGGAAGCCGGCCTGCGCCACTGAGCCTGTTGTGTCCGGGCTGCCCGGTTCGCCGGCAGCCCGGACCTTGCAGCAGGCCTCCCGATTACCCCGCCCATCCGCTTAAAATGGACCCGCAGCGCTCCCATCGAGCAACAGTGTCAATGAGGCCACTATGAACGCAACCTCCAAACCGCTGAACAACTTCCCCGTCCTCCACACCCGGGACCTTGATCAGGCCCGGGAAGCGGTCAGCGACGTCTACCTTCCGCATCAACTCACCCGCGCCTCCGCCGGACCCATGGAGATGACGCTGAACGCCTGCGGAAACCGTGGCGTGACGATCGGATACCTGACGTACCAGGCGGAAACGACTCTGCGTATGCCGGCGCCGGAAGAGTTCTACCACCTGAACCTGACGACGGCGGGCCACACCTTCGGAGCCCGCGAAGACGGCCGCCGCGCCGAGACAGGCGCCGGAGCAAGCGGTTTGCTGCTGATGCCGGACCGGGACTGCACCGTCACATGGTCTCCCGACGCTGAACAACTTATCCTGCGTTTTTCCCGGACACGGCTGGAAAACCATGCCGCGGACCTGCTGGGCCAGAATATTGGAGAACCTGTGGAATTCGACTTCGGCGTCGACCTCACAACGGCCCGCGGCCGAAGCCTGCTGGCCTCGGCCGAATTCATGGCGGCGGAGATGAACCGGGTCGGCGGGATCGCGGACAACCCGCTCATCGTCGAACAGCTGGAATCCTTTGTCATGAGCAACCTGCTGCTGGCGGTGCCAAACACCTACACGAACACCCTTGATGCGCCGGCCCCCACAGTGAACCTGGGAAGGCTGAAACCCGTGGTGGACTTCATGGAAGCCAACGCTGACGAGGCCATCAGCCCCGCCGAGCTGGCGCGCGTGGGGCACATGAGCATCCGCACCCTGCACGCCTCCTTCCAACAGGTGCTGCAAACCACCCCTATGGACTACCTCCGCAGGATACGCATGGAACGGGTACGCACCGAACTTATTTCCAACCCCGATCCCGAGCTGAAAATCACCGATCTTGCCGCCCGCTGGGGCTTCTACCACCCCAGCCGGTTCGCTGCCCGCTACCGCGAAACCTACGGCGAACTCCCCAGCGAAACCGTGCTCCGCCACCGGTAACCCACCTCCCCTCACCCGAAAGCGACATTAATGGGATACACCCTTGCCCAAAAAGTCTGGAACCGGCACATCGTCCGTCAGGAAGACGGAGCGCCGGACCTTCTCTACATCGACCTGCACCTGGTCAACGAGGTCACCAGCCCGCAGGCCTTCGAGGGCCTGCGCCTGTCCGGGCGCACGGTCCGGCGGCCCGACCTCACCCTGGCCATGGAAGACCACAACATCCCCACCACCGACCTCCTGAAACCCATCGCCGATCCGGTATCCGCTCTGCAGATCCAGACCCTCCGGCAGAACTGCCAGGAATTCGGCGTCCGGCTCTTCACCATGGGCCACCGGGAACAGGGCATCGTCCACGTGGTCGGGCCGCAGCTCGGACTGACCCAGCCAGGCATGACCATCGTCTGCGGCGACTCGCACACCTCCACCCACGGCGCCTTCGGAGCGTTGGCCTTCGGCATCGGAACCAGCGAAGCGGAACACGTCCTTGCCACGCAGACGCTTTCCGCCAAGCCGTTCAGGACCATGGCCGTAAACATCGACGGCGAACTCGCTCCAGGGGTCAGCTCCAAGGACGTGATCCTGGCCCTCATCGCACAGATCGGAACCGGTGGGGGCCAGGGCTACGTCCTGGAATACCGCGGTTCGGCCGTGGCCGCGATGTCCATGGAAGCCCGCATGACCATGTGCAACATGTCGATCGAAGCAGGGGCACGGGCCGGACTTATAGCCCCCGACCAGGTCACGCTGGACTATGTCCGGGGCCGCAAGCACGCCCCCGCCGGGCAGGACTGGGAAGAGGCCTCAGCCTACTGGCTCAGTCTGGCCAGTGATGCGGACGCCCGCTACGACGCGGAAGTGACCCTCCGGGCCGCGGACATCGCCCCCTTCGTCACGTGGGGCACAAACCCCGCCCAAGGGACACCCGTCTCCGGCTCGGTCCCCTTCCCCGAGAATTTCACCGATGCCAAGGAACAGGCGGCAGCCGAACGCGCCCTGGCCTACATGGGGCTCGAACCCGGAACGCTGATGCGGGACATCACGGTCGACTCCGTCTTCCTCGGCTCCTGCACCAACGGACGCATCGAAGACCTGCGCGCGGCGGCGGAAGTTCTTCGCGGGCGAAGCGTCAAGAGCGGGTTGCGGATGCTCGTGGTACCCGGCTCCATGAGGGTCAAGGTCCAGGCCGAAGCGGAAGGACTGGACCGGATCTTCCTGGATGCCGGCGCCGAATGGAGGTTCGCGGGCTGCTCCATGTGCCTGGGCATGAACCCTGACCAAGTGGGGCCGGGACAGCGCTGCGCGTCAACGTCCAACCGGAACTTCGAAGGCCGCCAAGGCCAGGGCAGCCGGACACACCTGGTGTCCCCTGTGGTTGCGGCAGCCACGGCAATCCGGGGAACCATATCCACCCCCGCCGACCTCAACTAAAGGACACCCGTGCAGAAGTTTTCAACACACACCGGGACCGGAATCCCGTTGCGCCGGACGAACGTGGACACCGACCAGATCATCCCCTCGACGTTCCTGAAGAGGATCACCCGAACCGGGTTTGAAGATGCCCTCTTCGCCCAATGGCGGAAAGACCCTTCCTTTGTCCTCAACCGGCCCGCCTACCGGTCAGGATCGGTCCTGGTGGCCGGAGCCGACTTCGGAACCGGATCATCCCGGGAGCACGCGGTCTGGGCTCTCCTGGACTACGGCATCAGGGTGGTCGTTTCTTCCCGGTTCGCGGATATCTTCCGCGGAAACTCGGGCAAGGCGGGGCTGCTGGCTGCCCAGGTGTCCGAAGCGGACCTTGCTCTTCTCTGGGATGCGCTGGAATCGTACCCCGGCGCGGAAGTCCGCGTGGACCTGCCGGACCAGCGCATCAACTGCGCGCACCTGACAGTCCCGTTCGACGTCGACCCTTATGTGAAGTGGCGGCTCGAAAGGGGCTATGACGACATCAGCCTGACCGAACAGCATTCCAGTCTCATCACGGCCTTCGAAACATCCCGCCCCAGTTTCATGCCCACCTGTTCGAGCTGAACACCATCCAAACCAACCAAACGACGGAGACCCCATAATGACCATGGCCGCCCATGAACTCGACACCTTCGGCAAGGGAGCCGTTGCCCTCGAGTCAACCCCCATAATGAATGACCAAAAGATGAAGCTCGGCCTGTTCGCCTTCAACTGCAGCGGCGGGATGGTGATGAGCAACGCGCCCACGACCTTTCGGGTGACGTGGGAGCAGCAAAAGAAAATCGCCCAACTCGCGGACCGTATCGGTTTCGAAGCACTGGTGCCGGTTGCACGCTGGCGCGGCTTTGGCGGGGAGACGAACTTCAACGGCGTCTGCTACGAAACGTTCACGTGGGCGGCGGGCCTTGCCGAAGCCACCGAAAACATCCAGATCTTCACCACCACCCACGTCCCGACCGTGCACCCCATCGTCGGGGCCAAGATGGCCACCACCATTGACCACATTTCCGAGGGCAGGTACGGCATCAACGTGGTCATGGGCTGGTTCCCGCCGGAAATGGAGATGTTTGGCGGCAAGCAGCGCGAGCACGACGACCGCTACCGCTTCGGCAGTGAGTGGCTTGATTTCGCCCAGGAACTGTGGACCAAGGATGGCTCGTTCGATTTCGAGGGCGAGTACTTCCAGGCGAACCGCGTGGAAGCCTACCCCAAGCCGTTGAGCGGCCCGCGCCCAGCGCTGATCAACGCCGGATCTTCGCCTGCCGGTCTGGAGTTTTCCGCAAAGTACGTGGATGTGAACCTTACCGCGCTGGACAGCCTCGAGAGCATGAAGGAACACTCGGACAAGATCAAGGGCGTCGCCCGGGACAAGTACAACCGCAACATCCAAGTGATGACCTATGCCCTGGTGGTGTGCCGCGATACCGAAGAAGAAGCCAAGGCCGTGCACCGGCGCATCATCGATGAAGGTGACTGGGACGGTGCCCGCAACGTCATGAGCGCTCTGGGAATGGAGAGCCAGTCATTCCAGGCGCAGATCGAGAAGTTCCAGGAACGGTTCATCGCAGGATGGGGCGGGATCAACATCGTGGGCACCCCGGAGCAGGTGGTTCAGCAGTTCCAGGAACTCTCCGATGCGGGCATGGACGGGGCGATCCTCGGCTTCCTCGACTACGCCGAGGAACTTGAGCACTTCAACGAGAAGGTCATGCCGCTGCTGCGCGAAGCAGGCCTCCGATACTAGCCGGCCTCCGCCTACACGCAGATGGGAAGGCCGCTCCGTCATGGAGTTGCCTTCCCATCTCTCAACTCACCAGAAAGGACCACTGATCCCCGCTAAGTCGTTATGAATCTCGGCCGTTGCCCCCGTATTGGTTCCCACTCCGAGACATATTTCGCCAGCCCTCTCGCGCAACCAGCTGCTTGTTAGAGAGCACCTCAGCTATCGGGAGGCTGAACTACAGCCCCAGCTGACACACGGCTTTCTTGCCTGGTCCTCGGAACAACGGGACGTATCTATCTCTGAAGGAGAAGTCAGGTCCGCAATTTTCATTGGTTATCCGCCGAGGCTGCTGCCAGGGGCCAACCCAGCCGCTCCCAATTTCGGCCGGGGATGACCTGAATTGACCCGAACCCTGGACGGATCATAGGCGCCCTAAGCTCCGATCGCCTGGCCAGCAAATATGGTCTTGTTCGGTTTGGGCGACGGCAGTGATGCGTCTCTGGCTCTGAGTGACGACGGGGTCTACGGCCTGGTCTCGAAGTCAGTGGGACAACGTGGATCGCCGATAGCGCCTTTTACTCTCTGCCGTCCTCGAGCGGGATAAGCATAGTGCGGAACGGACCGTCGACGGTGTGGAGGTCCCAAATGCGATCGGCGACGTCGCCGATGCCATTGACGAGCTGAAGCTTGGGAATGCCCCCGGGGATCACGAGTTGCGCCACACGTATGCCCTCAGCCTCGAGTGCGTCGTGGAGCATCTCACCGTAGGCGCTTTCGGCCGGGAACGCGATGGATGTGCCTGCGAAGTCGGGGCGCGCCTGCACCGAGGTTCCGCCGTTGATCAGGATGATGCTGCCGCGTCCTGCTTCGCGCATCGCTGGTAGCACTGTACGTACTGCGTGAATGAGTCCGAGGGCCGAGAACCGCACTGCTTCCAGCGCAAGCTCGGGAGTGATGTTGAGTACCGGCTTCAGGTAATCGCGCGACGGGAGTGGGCTGTATTGCAGCGTGGTGATGGGGCCAAGCTCTGCCGCCGCGCGTGCAAGGGCATCCTCAAGGGCTTCCGGTACCAACACGTCCGCGGCGTAACCACGCGCGTTCAAACCGCTGGCATTGAGCTCTGCAGCCATAGCGTCAAGTTTCGACTGGTTCCTCGAGATAAGTGCTATGGCGAAACCTTCGCGCCCAAACCGTCGCGCAACTGCCGCTCCGAGTCCGGGTCCCGCTCCGACGATAGCTATAACAGACACGGTGAGTTCCTTCGCTTGATTGATTATCTTAAGACTGGGGCCGCCAGGTCGCCCACCCCTTGTCGGCATCATCACACCCGACCCCTGTGACTCTAGTTCACGCCTTCACTGCTCGCGGGCGGCGTCCTCGGCCGTTGATGACTCGTTCGGCGGACAGGGCGCCTCGGCCTGCTAGTTTTGGGCGTTGACCCTGATAAGGGGAACCGGGCAGGCCGCTGCCCGGATGGGGTCGAGGGTGTCGTCAGTGATACCAGCAGTGAAGTCTTCGAATCCGAAGACTTTGAAGAGGGCTTCGCGGCCAAATTTGGTGCTGTCAGCAACGAAAAAGGCCTGTGCGGCGATGGACTTCATTTTGCGTTTGAGCTCGACTTGGTAGCTGGACATCGCGTATATGCCATCGTCGGAGACACCTTCTGCACCAAAGATTGCCACATTCACACGCAGGTTTTCGATCTGCTGCAAGGAGGTGGGTCCCCACATGGAGGTGGTTGCGGGTAGCAGTTCTCCGCCAACGAAGACGAGATTGACGTCCGGGTTCCCGGCCAGTTCGATCCCAACCCTAAGATCATGCGTTACGACAGTCAGTCGCATTCGTCGAAGGTGTCGGGCAACTTCGATGCAAGTTGTTCCGCCATCGAGTAGGACGGTCTGGTTCTCGTGCAGACGCTGTGCCATTGCTGCCCCGATGGCTCGCTTCTCCGCCAGATGAGACGCGCTGCCCGCTGGCTCCCTCTGCATCGCCCCGAAAGGTGCGGCCCCTCCGTGGGTACGCATTACCAAGCCTTTCGCTGCAAGGCGCTCCAGGTCGCGACGGATGGTTGAAGCGTCGACGTCAAACATGCCGGCCAAGCTCGCCACGCTTTGGAAGCCATGTTCTTCAACGAGTTCGACGATTCGTTCCCGACGCGTCATCACGTCCCCTTCTATTGGTTGATCCACAGATTAGCATTAGTTGCTGCACGCTATCGAGCAATCGGTTGCGCGTTTTATGCATGATTATGTGAGATGCACTCGACATCGTGTATCTGTAGGTGCTTAGATGTGCATCGGATCACACGAACGTGCATCCCAACGATTTCTCCGATCACAAGGAAGTGGCCATGAATTTCAAGCGGACCTCGACAGCGGTGGCGGCGTGTATGTCGATAGTGCTTCTCTCAGCGTGTGGCTCTGTTAACGGCGGCAGCTCTGCCACGGCGGGGGCCGGGTCAAAGGACCTGAAGCCTTCGGACATGAGCATGGTGACGGTTGTGAAGCTAAAGGGCATCGCCTGGTTCGACCGAATGGAAACAGGCGTCAAGGACTACGCGAAGCGCACCGGTATTGATGCACGCGAAGAAGGCGCAAGCGACGTCAGCCCGGAAAAGCAGATCCAGATCGTCCAGGACCTGATCGCGCAGAAGCCCACGGCCATCACGGTGGTGCCTAACTCCCCGGAAGCACTGTCCAATGTCCTCGCCGAGGCCAAAGCAAAAGGTATCGTCACCGTTTCCCACGAGGCCACCGGCATCAAGAACGTCGACGCGGACATTGAAGCGTTCGATAACGCCGCATACGGCCAGAAGATCATGAAGAGCCTGGGCGAGTGCATGAAGGGCCAGGGCGAATACGTACAGTTCGTCGGCGGCCTGACAGCTAAAACCCACATGGAATGGGTCGGTGCAGCGCACGACGTCCAGGTGAAGGACTTCCCCGACATGAAGAGGGTCGAGGATCCTATTGAGAGCACCGATAACGAAAACGCCGCCTACCAGAAGGCTAAGGAAGTCCTCGCCAAGCACCCTAACATCAAGGGATTCGAGGGTTCAGCCGGCAATGACGTACCCGGTATTGCGCGCGCCGTTGAGGAAGCCGGTTTGACCGGCAAGGTGTGCGTCATGGGCACTTCCATCCCGTCTGCTGCCGCCAAGTATCTGGCCAACGGCAGCATCCAGAAGATCTTCTTCTGGGACCCGGCTCTCGCCGGTCAGGCTCAGCTTGAGACTGCCCGTATCATCGCCACGGGCGGAAAGATCCAGGAAGGCACAGACCTGGGCATCGAGGGATACCACCACCTGACCAAGCTCAAGGGCTACGACAACGTCTACCTCGGTGACGCTGCCATCGAAGCCGATGCCCAGAGCGCGAAGCAATACAATTTCTGATCTCCGCGGTGTGGGCGGCACCACCGCCCAC
This sequence comes from Pseudarthrobacter sp. NPDC080039, assembly GCF_040702335.1. NCBI lineage: Bacteria > Bacillati > Actinomycetota > Actinomycetes > Micrococcales > Micrococcaceae > Pseudarthrobacter > Pseudarthrobacter sp. NPDC080039. The sequence continues at coordinate 29,978 of NZ_JBFBKY010000015.1, forward strand.
ACCTCATGGAAAGGAACGAGTGCTTTGAACGCAGCAAAACCAGATCAACGCGTCCCCATCCTCTCGGTGCGTGACATCGTGAAGACCTTCGGCGGCGTGAAGGCTCTGGACAAGGTGTCGCTCGAGGTTTATCCGGGCGAAGTTCTCTGCCTGGCGGGTGAAAACGGGTGCGGCAAGTCCACACTCATCAAAATCATCTCCGGCGCCGAACGCCCTGATTCCGGCAGCATCACCATCGACGGGGTAACCCACACGGCTATGGACACGACCAATGCCATCAAACAGGGAATCCAGGTCATCTATCAGGACTTTTCGCTCTTCCCAAGCCTGAGCGTGGCTGAGAACATCGCGATAACGTCCTCCGTCGCCGGCCGGCGGAGGACCTTCAGCCCCCGGCAAGCACGTGAGGCTGCCGCGGCAGTCACAAACGATCTCGGCTTGGATATTGATCTGGACGCAACAGTTGACGAACTCTCCGTCGCTGACAAGCAACTCACAGCGATCTGCCGCGCCCTGAACAGCAACGCTCGCCTCCTCATCATGGATGAGCCCACGACGGCGCTGACGCACACTGAGGTTAACAGGCTGCTCGACGTTGTAGAGCGGTTGCGCGCGCGTCAGGTAGGGCTCATCTTTGTGTCGCACAAACTCGACGAGGTACTCCAGGTCTCTCAACGCGTCACGATCCTGCGGTCGGGCAAGCATGTGATTACTGCCCCGGCCGTAGGTCTGACACCCCGAGTCATTGCAGAACACATGACGGGACGGGAACTGGATGAGACGCGGAACGTCACCGAGCTGGACCCTGCTGCGGAAAGGGTCCTGGAAGTCGAGGGCCTCGAACTCGCGGGGGCATACACCTCCGTTTCGTTCTCGGTACGACGGGGTGAAATACTCGGTCTGACCGGTCTGCTGGGTTCAGGGCGCACCGAGATCGCCGAATCCCTCTTTGGAGCGCTTCCACCTGACGCCGGCACGGTGAAGGTGGCGGGAAAGCTGATACGCCTGCGCCGTATCCAGGATGCGATTACGGCAGGTATCGGTTACGTCCCAGAAGACCGCCTGACACAGGGTCTTTTCCTCGACAAGCCGATCGCCGACAACATCATCGCCAGTTCACCGGACCTTCACGTAAACCGGGGTCGACTACTGAACCGCCGCGCGGTCAAGGAGACGATCGACGGATTGTTCGCTCGGCTGCGGGTCAAGGCACCCAACGTCCAGGCACCCGTGAGAACACTGTCCGGAGGAAACGCCCAACGCGTCGTCCTGGCCAAATGGCTTGCCAGACAACCCCAGGTGCTCATCCTCAACGGACCGACCGTCGGAGTCGATGTGGGATCGAAAGCAGAAATCCTCAGCATCCTCCGGGCCGAGGCAGCCTCAGGGAAGGGAATCATGCTGATCTCCGATGACGCACCGGAGCTGGTAGCCAGCTGCCATCGTGTTCTGGTTGTTCGGCATGGCCGGATCACCGACGTCCTCGACGGCGACGCTGTCAGCATCGAATCGATCAGGGAGAAGGTAGCAGCGTGAACCCGGTCATCAGTTCCCTGCGGCGGCTCAGAGGAGCGAACAACGAGGGAATCCTCGCCCTCGTACTAATGGCCCTTGTTATCGGCATGTCCATAGCCAACGGAACCTTTTTTACACTTCCCACCGCTTTCGCCATCCTGCGCGGATCCATCGTTCCCTTGGTCTTTGCCCTCGGCGTCCTGGTGGTCATCATCTCCGGCGGCATCGACGTGTCATTCGCTGCCGTTGCTGTTTTCGCGGCCTATAGCACCACACGCATCCTGGCGAATGGGTTTGACGCGGCAGGCGTCATTGCTGCCTTCGGAATTGCGCTTCTGATCGGCGCAGTGCTGGGGGCGGTGAATGGAGTGGTCATCTCGCGGTTCCGGCTGCCAACACTGATCGTGACCCTCGGCACTCAAGGAATTTTTAAGGGAGCCCTGCTGACCTTTATTGGCTCCCAGTACATCGCGGACCTGCCATCCTCAATGGCAGCTCTGTCCACCACAAATGTGGCTGAAGTCAGCGCGCAAAACGGTCAAGCCTACCTGCACCTTTTCATTGTCCCCGCGCTTGCATTAGCACTCCTGCTCTCGTGGATCTTGCGTCGAACCATGTTTGGACGGGCCGTCTTCGCCGTCGGCGACGACGTCGAAGCGGCTCATAGGGCCGGGTTCCGGGTAGCCCGGACCCAAATGATTGTCTATGTGCTCGTGGGGGCGATGGCCGCCCTTGGCGGTATGTTTTACGTGATCATGGGCCGCAGCGCGAGCCCCCAGCTGCTGGTTGGCAGCGAACTCGATACTATCGCGGCGGTCATGCTTGGCGGCGCGTCTATCTTTGGAGGCAGAGGGTCCGTGCTGGGCACGGTTCTGGGTGTCCTCCTGGTGCAGGTCATCAATAACAGTCTCATTCTCGCTGGCGTTCCCAGTGCCTGGCAGCGCACAGCTGTCGGCCTGCTTCTGGTACTAGGTGTTGGCGTTCAAGCGGTGGCAGCACGCCGTCGCCGGTCGCGTCGCCCCCTCAGTGCACAACCGGTTCTCTCGGAGGCAATCGCATGATCACCAACGACACTCGCGCATCGTTGCAGGAAGCTAACGCAGCGGTCGGCTCCCGATGGAGTCAGCTGCTGCAGCAGACCCGTGTCGAATCCAGTGTGGGCCGGATGGTGATGCTCCTGGTCCTCGCATTCATTATTTTTGCGGCGCTGAAACCGGCCGTTTTCCTTAGCGGAACGAACCTGCAGAACCTCGCCCTCTCATCACCCGAGGTCGGGGTGATCGCCGTCGCTATGACCCTCGCGATGCTCACCGGGGGAATTGACCTGTCCGTGGTCGCAGTCGCCAACCTCAGTGCCATCACGATCTCCACCGCTTATACCGCGCTGGGTTCCCAAGGCGAACCGCTGATACCAGTCCTTGTGGTGCTCGGCCTTCTGGTAGGGGTGGCAGGAGGAGCAGTGAACGGGCTCCTGGTCTCCAGGGTCGGAATCACGCCTATCCTCGCAACGCTCGGAACCATGCAGATCTATAACGGCCTCGCGGTCGCCTGGACCGGCGGAAAAACCCTTTACGGGTCCCCGTCAGCCCTGACGGCACTCGGCGCAGCCACCGTCAGCGGCATCCCTGTATTGTTTCTGGCCTTCCTTGCCGTGGCAGCCGTTATGGGAATCCTGCTGACCCGCACCCCGCTGGGCCTTCGTATCCAGCTTCTTGGATCCAATCCGGTGGCGGCGCGGTACTCCGGCGTGCGATCCGCACGCGTATTGATGAGCACTTACTTGATCACCGGCGCGCTCGGAGGCATTGCGGGCTTGCTCTTCATCTCCCGCAATCCCACAGCATCGGCTGATTACGGCGCCTCTTACGTCTTGCTCGTCATCGTCATCGCCGTGCTTGGAGGAACCAACCCGAATGGCGGGTTTGCCACCATCTGGGGTGTGGTCCTCGCTACGCTGACTCTCCAGGTCGTCTCAAGCGGTTTCACTGCCATTCGACTTTCATCCTACGAGTACGCAATCGCCCAAGGCCTAATCCTCATCGCTGTCATGGTCCTCGGGAACAGCAAACTCAATCTAGGCCGGTACCTTCGCCGCCGCGCCCCGTTCAACCCGCTCAAAAGGAGCTGATGAAGTGAAGAAAATCATCAATCAGCCAGAGAACTTCGTCAACGAAATGATCGAAGGAATTCTGCTGGCACACCCTGACAAAGTACGCACCCCGGGCGATGACCCGCGGATTCTGGTCCGAGCGGATGCGCCAGTCAGCGGCAAGGTCGGTATCGTCACCGGTGGTGGGTCCGGTCACCTTCCGCTGTTCAAGGGGTACGTAGGGACCGGCCTCTGTTCTGCCGTGGCGATCGGGAACGTATTCAGCTCGCCAAGCTCCCAGCAGTGCTTCGAAGCCACCAAGGCCGTCGACGGAGGTGTGGGCGTGCTCTACCTTTACGGCAACTACGGCGGCGACGTCTTCAACTTCGATCTTGCCTCCGACCTCGCCGAACTCGACGACATTGAGACGCGCACCGTGCTCGGCCGTGACGACATCGCAAGCCAACCCAAGGAACGCAAGGAAGACCGACGCGGAGTGGCGGGCATTATCTTCGCCTACAAAGCTGCAGGCGCCGCAGCCGAACGCGGCGATACCCTCGACCAGGTGGCAACCGTTGCTGAAGACGTCGTCGAAAACACGGCAACGATGGGAATCGGAATCTCCCCCACGATCCTGCCGACCACCGGGGAAGAAAGCTTCACACTCAATGACGGCGAAATGGAAATCGGGATCGGTATCCACGGCGAACCTGGCGTGCACCGGGGGGAACTGGAAACAGCCGACCAAATTACCGACCGGATCGTTGACGCCCTCGCCCAGGATCTCGATCTGGCCGCGGGCGACCAGGTAGCCGTTCTCGTCAACGGGATGGGCGCCACCCCCCTTGAAGAGCTTTACGTCATGTACCGGCGCGTTCACCAGATCCTGACCGAACGGTCCATTGACATCGCCAAAAACTACGTCGGCGAATACGCAACAAGCCTCGAAATGGCGGGAGCCTCGATCTCCCTGCTGAAGCTGAACGATGAAAGGCTCGGGCTGCTTAACGCACCCGCGTCGTCCCCCTTCTTCTTGGAGCCCTGATCATATGCATTCCGAACTCATCAGCACCATCCAGAATTCCCTCAGGGAACTCACCACCTACGCAGACGAACTACGCGATCTTGACCAGGCACTCGGTGACGGTGACCTCGGAATCACCGTCACCCTCGGCGCGAATGCCGTCATCGAAGCCCTCGACGAGCTGCCGGAAGGAACCTCACCGGCCGACATCGCCCGGGCCTGTGCCAAAGCATTCGCCAACGCCAACCCCTCCACGATGGCCGCGCTCGTCGCAGGCGGCCTGCTGGCAGGCTCCAAAGCTTGGGCAACCGTCGAAACGGTGGACGTCCGAGCCGCGGCACGGTTCCTCGAAACAGCAGGCGCAAATATAGCCCAACGAGGCAAGACCCAGATCGGGGACAAGACGATTGTCGATGCAATCGTCCCCGCAGCGGAAGCCCTCGCCAACGCCGACAATGCCCGAACCGGACTCGACGCCGCCATCGAAGCTGCAGAAAAAGCAGTAGTCGACACGCGCGCACTGCAATCCAGGAGAGGCCGGGCAGCCTGGTTGCAGGAACGCAGCATCGGCCTGCAGGACCCCGGAGCCACAGCCATGTTGCGTTTCCTGCAGTCCTGGGCCAAAGCGAGCGTGACGGCATGACCCGGGTCAGCATCCTCGGAACCGGCACCATGGGCGCTGGAATGGCAACCAACATCGTTGCAGCGGGCCACGACCTCACCGTCTGGAACCGCACGCCGCGCCCGGAAGCAGTCCCGTCCGGCGCGAAAACCGCGACCTCGATCCTCAATGCGGTCAAGGACAGCGACGTCGTCATGTACTGCCTCAGTGACGATTCGGCAGTCGAACAGGTCGCGTTCGGTCCCGGCGGTGTGCTCCAAACCGTGGGAAAGGATACGGTCGTCATTGACCTGTCGACGATCTCAGTTGACCTCTCGCGCAGGGAACGCGACGCCTACGAACGACAGGGAGTCCGGTTCCTCGACGCACCCGTCTTCGGGTCGAAGGCAGAGGCAGCGGGGGGCGGGCTGTGGACCGTTGTCGGTGGCGAACACGATGTCTTTGATCACGTCCGGCCCGTCCTGGAAGCTATCAGCGAAAGCGTCCACTACATGGGCCCGGGCGGGTCCGGTATCAGGATGAAGCTCGTCGGAAACCTGCTCGTCGCAGCACAACTGCTTTCCCTCGCCGAAGCAATGAGTTTGGCTGCCGCAAGCGGCCTGGACCTGGACAAGATGCTTGAGGTCGTTGCCGTAACCGATTTCCGTACGCCTATATACAGCGGGGTGGGTGCAGCCATCCGCCAGGACGACTTCACCCCTTCCTTTGCTCTGAAGCTCATGCACAAAGATGCTGGCCTGATCCGCCAACTCTCTACCGAGGTCGGCGCCTCCATCCCGGGCACAGAGACCGCGGCAGACATTCTCGATGAAGCACTCGAGAAAGGCCTCGGCGACCTGAACGCCTCCGCACTGGCCCGCATCCTCGCTCAGCGAGCCGGCGTCAACCTCCACGCCTAAGTACGAGAGCCGCGCAGCGGCGGTAGCGGCCGCTCAAAGAGCCTGCGCTACCGCCGATGCCCGAATTCCAGCCCGGGCAACGACGATCTGAATCAGGAGGACCAATGGGCTCACCAGTCTATCTGGGGTTCGACGTAGGGACCTCCAGCAGCAAAGGAGTGCTCGTCAACGGCGACGGAACCGTTGTGCGCACGGCTATTCGCGAACACAACGTCCTTAGGCCTCGTCCGGGTCACGTTGAGATGCACGGCGAGATCTGGTGGGAAGAGTTCACCCAGGTCGCAGCAGAACTCACCTCACATGGCGATGGGGAGGTAGTCGCAGTCGGGGTCAGCGGCATGGGTCCCTGCGTACTCCTCACGGATACCCACGGGTCGCCGTTACGCCCTGCCATCCTCTACGGGGTCGACACCCGCTCAACAGAACAAATTGACGAACTCACCACCGAATTCGGAGCGGAGGAAATCCTCAGTCGTGGAGGCTCGGCCCTCACTACACAGGCCGTCGGCCCGAAGCTGGCATGGGTAAGCAAGCACGAGCCCGACATCTTCGTCCGCGCAAAGCGCCTCTTCATGCCGGCCTCCTTCTTGGCCTACCGGCTCACCGGTCAGTACGGGCTGGACTTCCACTCAGCCAGCCAGTGCTCGCCCCTCTTTGATGCCCAGAGCCTCTCGTGGTACCGACCATGGACCGAACGCATCTGTCCCGACCTGGAATTGCCGCCGCTGCTTTGGTCGGATTCTCCGATCGGGACGGTCAATGCGGACGTACCGGGAGTACCTCGCGGCACCCCGGTCACGGTGGGAACCATCGACGCGTGGTCAGAAGCGGTCAGCGTGGGGGCGCAAAACCCCGGAGACCTCATGCTGATGTACGGCACAACCATGTTTCTGATCTGCACGGTCGCCGAACCAATCCGCACTTCTTCCATGTGGGGCACGATTGGAGCGTTCGAAGGCACCCATAACCTCGCCGGAGGCATGGCTGCCTCGGGCGCCATCACCGCATGGCTGCACGAAATGTTCGGATCACCCGACTACAGCACCCTGCTCCAGGAAGCCGAAACGTCCGGCATCGGTGCAGATGGCCTGCTCATGCTCCCCTACTTCGCTGGCGAACGCACGCCGATCATCGACCCCAAGGCACGGGGCGCGATCCTAGGCCTGACACTCATGCACCGCCGCGGAGACCTATACCGGGCAGCACTTGAAGCCACCGCCTTCGGAATACGTCACAACGTCGAATCCATGCTCGCCGCCGGCGCACAAATCGACCGAGTTGTCGCGGTCGGCGGCGGCACCCAAGGGACGCTCTGGACCCAGATCGTCACCGACGTCACCGGTCTAAAGCAGACGATTCCCACCACCACGATCGGCGCCGCCTACGGGGCAGCACACCTGGCCGCACGACTCGTGGGCAACCCCGACATCGACGCATGGAACCCCCCAGAACGCCTCCTAGTACCCGACCCTGAAGCTAAGAGCCGCTACGACCAGCTCTACAAGCTCTATCTCGACTCCTACACGTCCACCAAGAACATCAGCCACCAACTCAGCAGCTACCAATCCTCAGCCAGAGAGACCGCATCCTCGAAAAGTAGCCCCGCCTCAACCGACAACGCCCTATCTCTCCGCAGCGGCGCCCAACATCTTCTCTGAATCCAGTTAGCGCACACCCCAACCTGACGTCGATGCCGTTCCTGTTTCAGGTGAGTGTTCGCAAACTCAATGGCGTTCAAATAGCCCGGACGATACTGCGACCGCGGCTGAAGTGCAGCGGGCCGGCCCAGTAAGAAGGCTGAAAACGCCTATGCGCTGCGAGCCTCGCCGACTGTTGAAGTGAGCGTCGGGCGTGCTTTGCATGATTGGCGTTCGATGAGTTCGACTGGCAGAACATTCTTACGCCGGAACCTCTTGGTAGGGGCAGCAATCCTGGCCAGGATGCGTTCGGCGGCGACCCGTCCAACATGGCGAGGGTCTTGGTCGATGACCGTGACGGAGGGCTGGAGAACATCAGCCATGGTGAAGTCGCCATAACTGATGAGTGCAATATCAGTTCGGTTCATTGTTTGCAGGGCCGGGAAGACGCCGATCGAGAATCGAGCGTTGGAGGAGAAGATGGCGGTCGGCGGGTCGGAAAGTTCCAGCAGCGTTTTGCATGAGTAGGCCGCGGAGTCTGGGCTGTATGAACCGAGCATGACCAGTTCCTCGTCGCGTCGCATTCCGGCGTCCTCCAGCGCCGCAAGGTAACCCTCCAGGCGCAGCCTTGTCGTGGGAACCTCTGTAGAATCGCCCACGATGGCGATGCGCGTATGTCCGTGTTTGATAAGGTGGCGCGTCGCCTCAAACGCTCCTCCGAAATCGTCTTCCACGAAGTAGTCAGCGTTGAACCTTGAGGGGGTTCGATCGATGAATACGATCGGGAAACTGTCTTGCCAGCGTGCGAGGTAGGACTGGTCGGCGGAGATCGGGGCAATGATGAGGCCGCCAATCTGGTGACGAGCAACCGTTTCGACGATGCCTCGCTCCAGTGCCGGATCAATTCCCAAGCTCGTCACTACGATGGCCATGTCCTTTTCACGTGCGGCCAGCTCAATTTCCTTCGTGATAGCCGCGAAAAAAGGGTCCGCCACGTCAGGTACGGCAATGCCAATGACGGTCGACTTGCCCTCGCGGAAGGTGCGCGCCATCATGTTCGGCACGTACTTCAGCTCCCGCATGGCTGCCTGCACGCGTTCGCGGGTGTCCTCGGTGACATGAGGATCGTCATTGAAGACCCGGGACACTGTCTTGGCACTCACGCCGGCCCGCGCGGCCACGTCCTGCATGGTAGTCACTCTTCGGCTCCTTCACCGTCCGCTCGGAATAGCCGCATCATCGTCAGGGCACCCAACGTTCGAAATTTCTTCGCCGGCACCTCAATGTCATCGGTGACAATGTCTGCATTCTCCATCCTGCCCCAATCTACGGGGAACTTCAAGCACTGCATGTCATCGATGACATGAATTCTGGGATAGTCCTTGACATCGATGACATGCGCATCGGAAGATTGCTGTCAGGCAGGTCACATTGGTCCTCTGCACTCAGGCAGGGCGCCGGCGCCAGGGACCTTCCCGAGTTATTTCAGGCAACGCTTCAAAGGTGTAGCAGCAGAGCTTCTTCACCGTGGACGACCAACGGAGGAGACGGCGATGACGACCGCAGAAGATCAGACGCAGGCCCGGTTCCAGGGGGCCCGACGACTGAACTGCACGCTGGACGAACTGGTGGACCGAGCCCGGCGCCTGGCTGTTAGCGGAACCCGGAGTCTGCTGGGTATCACCGGGGCGCCCGGGGTTGGAAAATCAACGGCTGCGCAGGCCATTACCGCCGCTCTGGGCGACCAAGCGGCGCTGGTGGGAATGGATGCGTTTCATCTGGCCAACGAGGTCCTTGCAGGCCACGGGTCCCGGGACCGCAAAGGGTCACCGGACACGTTCGATCCGTGGGGTTATGCACATTTGCTGCGGCGGCTGAAAGCCAACCAGGAACCAGTAGTTTATGCCCCGGTCTTTAACCGCGACCTGGAGGAATCCATCGGCTGCGCGGTCCCGGTGGATCGAGGGGTTCCACTGGTCATCACGGAAGGAAACTACCTTCTGTTGGATGGCGAGGGCTGGTGCGAGGGCAGGCAGTTCATTGACCACGTCTGGTACCTCGACGCCGCCATTGACGAACGGCAGCGCAGGCTCGTGCGGCGCCATGAGAGCTTCGGGAAACCGCCCGAAGAAGCAGCGAAATGGGCGCTGGGAAACGACCAGCGCAACGCGGCCATCGTAGAAGGCACCCGTGAACGTGCCGACCTGATCATCAACCTGACCGGCGCCCATGGCCGGAAATGAACGCTCAAGTGTGAAAGAGGAAGGCAAGAGTGACAGCACAACGACGTGTCCCCGGCCAGCCGGCCGGGATGCGGACAACCGACCACCATCTGACAGGTGCCAGACTATGACTACCATTCCGGTTCTTGAAGCCCGCGGCCTGACGCGCAGTTTCGGTAACGTACGCGCCCTCGACGGAGCTGACTTCGACGTCAATGCCGGGGAAGTTGTTGCCCTGATCGGCGATAACGGCGCTGGAAAATCAACGCTCGTCAAGGCACTCTCAGGCAATCTCGCCCTGGATTCGGGCAAGATCCTCTTCGCCGGTGGCGAAGTCGAACTGACCTCCCCCAGTCACGCCAACAGCCTCGGAATCGAGACCGTCTATCAGGACCTGGCTCTGGCGCCGCACTTGAACGCGGCGCAGAACATGTTCCTCGGCCGCGAGATTCCCAAAGCCGGACTTCAGGGACGGCTGGGATTCATGGACAACAAGACCATGCGGCTGAAATCCCGGGAAGCCTTTGACGAACTGGGCGCAACAGTGCGCAGCCTCACTGACCCGGTTGGCAGCATGTCCGGCGGTCAAAAGCAGGCAATCGCCATCGCTCGCGCCGTGGCCTGGGCCAAAGGGGTCATCTTCCTGGACGAACCTACGGCCGCCCTGGGCGTAGTGCAGACCCGGAACGTGCTTGACACCATCCGCCGTGTCCGCGACAAGGGCGTGGGTGTTGTCTTCATCAGCCACTCGATGCCGCACGTCATCGATGTCGCCGACCGTGTCCAGGTACTCCGGCTCGGACGGCGTGTTGCCACGTACGAGGCAAAAAAGACATCCGTGGAAGAACTAGTCGGCGCAATGACCGGCGCCCTTGATGGAGCACACTCATGACCACCACAGAAGCCACCCCCCGCGTGGCCGGGACACCCCGCGTACTTACCCGCACCCATTCACTTCGGCAGGTGCTGCAGGTCCAGTCGTTCCAAATTCTGCTCGTCCTGCTGGTCATCTTCCTGATCTTCGCCGCCATGGCGCCCGAAGTCTTCCCCTCCTGGGGCAACGTCCGACAGATCATCCAGAATGTCTCCATCCTTGGAGTCCTTGGTATTGGCATGACGTTTGTGATCGTGACCTCGGGCATTGACCTGTCAGTCGGGTCCAACCTCGTCTTCTCCGGCGTGGTCGCCGCCAAAGTCATGCAGGCCATGGGCGATACAGGGTGGGGAACGGCGTTCGTTGGCATCATCGTTTCTGTCGGCTGCGGACTCGGATGGGGCCTGCTCAACGGCCTCCTCATCGCCAAGGCCAAGGTCCCGCCCCTGATTGTCACGCTGGGTACCCTCGGCGCCGCGCTGGGCCTGGCTCAGGTCATCACCGGAGGTGTGGACATCCGTGAAGTTCCCGCGGTACTACAGGACACCATCGGTTACGGCAACGTTCCCGGAACCACCCTTCCGACAATCTCCTTGCTTGCCATGGTGCTGATCCTGATCTTCGGAATCGTGCTCCACCGCACTCGATTCGGTCTTTACACCTTCGCTGTCGGGTCCAACGAGGAATCCGCCCGCCGGGTCGGTGTGAAAGTCGACCGGCAACTCATTTCAATCTACGCGCTCTCCGGAGGCCTCGCCGGCTTCGGCGGAATCCTGTCCCTGTCCCAGTACGGCACGACCGCCATCGCTGGCCAGTCGGCCACCAACCTGAACGTGATCGCCGCCGTCGTGATTGGCGGGACCTCCCTGTTCGGCGGAGTCGGCACCATCTTTGGAACCGTCGTCGGGCTCTTCATCCCCGCCGTGCTGCAAAACGGATTCGTCATCGTCGGCGTCCAGCCGTTCTGGCAGCAGGTCGCCGTCGGAGCCGTCCTGGTCGCCGCAGTCTATGTCGATCAACGGCGCCGGGCCGCCGCTGCCCGAGGACACTCAGGCTCGGAAGACGGCAAGAAGAGACTCTTCGGGCGCCGAGTCAAATAGCCCTACCCACCCCCAACAAAAGAAACGTACGAGGAGCTAGACAATGAAGTTGACCCCTAAGATCACCTTGCTCGCGGCCGGCATGCTCGCCGCGACGTCCCTGACGGCGTGCGCGGGCGGCACCGCTTCCGGCGCGAGTTCCGCCAGCGGACAGCCAAAGATCGCATTCATCCAAGGTGTCGCCGGCGATGAATTCTACGTAAGCATGCAGTGCGGCATCGAGGCGGCAGCCAAGACGGCAGGCGCCACCATAAACACTCAGGGGCCAGCCAAGTTTGACCCGACGCTGCAGAAGCCCATCGTCGATTCCGTCGTCGCCTCGAAGCCGGACGCCATTCTTATCGCACCAACGGACGTTGCGGCGATGCAGGCTCCACTGAAGGCCGCGGCGGCTGCCGGCATCAAGGTCGTCCTCGTGGACACGACCGTTCAAGATCCGTCCTTCGCCTCTTCGTCAATCGCCTCGGACAACAAAGGCGGTGGCCTCGAAGCCTTCAAAGCAATCAAGAAACTCAACCCCAACGGCGGTAAAGTCCTCGTGATCTCCACAGATCCCGGTGTCTCTACAGCCGATGCCCGGGTGGCAGGTTTTGAGGAGGGCGCCAAGGCCGATCAGGCATTCCAATACCTCGGCGTGCAATACAGCCACAACGACCCCGCCGAAGCAGCCAAGCTGGTTTCCGCCGCCCTGGCCAAAGACCCAGACATTGTCGGCGTCTTCGCCGCCAACACGTTCGCTGCCGAGGGAACAGCCACCGGCATCCGCCAGGCCGGCAAACAGGACCAGGTCAAGATCGTCGGGTTCGACGCCGGACCCGCCCAGGTCAAGCAGCTCAAAGACGGCGTCGTCCAGGCACTGATCGCCCAGGAACCGGCATCCATCGGCACCCAGGGCGTGGAGCAGGCGATCAAGGCAATCAAGGGCGAATCCACCGAAAAGGACATCCAGACAGGGTTCCGGCAGATTACCGCGGACAACATCAGCGGTGACGGCGCGCAATACGTTTACAAGTCCTCCTGCTAGCAGCCGGGCTGCCGGTGCTGTTGCCCGTGACTACGGGCCGGGCAACAGCACCGGCAACCTCCCTCCCAAAGGAAAAGAAATGACCGTCCTAAATGATGCCGCCCTTCCCGGACTGGCCCACCGGCTGCAAGTACCTACCTACGACCGATCAGCAGTCAAGACCGGCATCGTCCACTTCGGCGTCGGAGGCTTTCACCGCTCGCATGAGGCCATGTTCATCGACAGGCTCTTGAACCGTGGCGGTCCCCAGGACTGGGGCATCTGCGGGGTGGGCGTCCTTCCCTCCGACGCAATGATGCGCGACGTCCTCAAAAACCAGGACGGCCTCTACACTCTGGTACTGCGGACTCCTGACGGCGCCGAGACCGCGCGCATTATCGGCTCCATCACCGAATACCTGTTCGCGCCCGCTGACCCCGGCGCAGTCATCGCCAAACTTGCCGCGCCGGAGACCCGCATCGTTTCCCTTTCTGTTACCGAGGGCGGCTACAGCATCAACGACAGCACCGGGAAATTCGATCCCCGCACCCCCGACATTCTCCATGACCTTGAGCCTCACACAATTCCGCGATCCGTGTTCGGCCTCATCACCGCCGCCCTCGCCCAGCGGCGCGCGGCCGGTACTCCCCCCTTCACCATCATGTCCTGCGACAACATTCAAGATAACGGAGGCGTCGCCCGCAAAGCACTTGTCTCCTTCGCCCGGCTCAAAGATGTGCACCTCGCAGGCTGGATCAGCGAAAACGTCGCCTTTCCAAACTCCATGATCGACCGCATCACCCCTGCCACCACAGATTCCGACCGCGAATCCGTCTCCAACACCTACGGACTAATGGACGCGTGGCCAGTCGTCGCCGAAAACTTCGAACAGTGGGTCCTGGAAGACGACTTCACCTACGGCCGTCCACCACTGGAAGACGTCGGCGTGCAAATCGTCAACGACGTTGAACCGTATGAGCTGATGAAGCTTCGGCTCCTCAATGCCAGCCACCAAGTCATGAGCTACCTTGGCTACCTCGCCGGCTACCGGTACGTGCACGAGGTCTGCTCAGATCCACAATTCGCCAAGTTCATCCTCGGCTACATGGAAGAAGAAGCAACGCCAACGCTGCAGCCCGTACCCGGTATCGACCTGGACACCTACCGGACAGAGCTACTACACCGCTTCTCCAACCCCGCCATCAAAGACACCCTTGCACGCCAAATGGTCGACGCCTCCGAACGGATTCCAAAATTCCTTCTACCCGTCCTCCGTGAACAGCTCGACCGCAAGAGCACCATCAACAGGACAGTCCTCGTCATCGCCGCCTGGTCACGATTCCTCGAAGGCACCGATGAACAAGGCAGAACCATCCAGATCACCGACCGGCGGCTGGACAAACTCCAAACGGCCGCCCGCGCGGACCGAGACCAGCCGGGCGCATTCCTCAAGCTGACCGAGGTCTTCGGCGACCTCGGCCAGAACGAACGCTTCATCAGCGCCTACCGTCAAGCCCGCGAAGCCCTGAACCACGCCAGCGCCCTCAGCGCCGTCCGAGAGCTCACCCACCAAGCAACACCAGCAAGGAGAACCTCATGAACCGCGCAATCACCGGCTCCGAACCACGAGCAGCCGTGACCGACTTCAACGGCCGCACGGTCCTCGTCACCGGAGCAAGCGGCGGCATCGGAGCTGCCACCGTCAGGCAACTCACCTCAGCCGGAGCCAAGGTTATCGCCAGCGCACGGACCCTCGAATCACTGGCCACCCTGTGTGACGAAACAGGAGCACAGCCCCTTGCCTTCGACCTGACAGATGAAGAAGGCATCAAGGACGCCATCGAAGGCCTGGACTTGTGGGGCGTCGTCAACTGCGGCGGCTTTGGCGGCGAAATCGCTACCCCGCAGGATACCGACATCGATATCTTCGACAAGGTCATCAGCATCAACGCCCGCGGCGCCCTCCTTGTCATCAAGTACGCCGTACCCTCCATGATCCGACAAGCCAACGGGGGCGCTATCGTCAACGTCTCCAGCCAGGCCAGCCTCGTCGCCCTCACGGGCCACATCTCCTACGGCTCATCCAAAGCCGCCCTGGACAACATCACCAGAGTCTCAGCACTGGAACTGGGCAGACACAACATCCGCGTCAACAGCGTCAACCCAACCGTTGTCATGACACCGATGTCCGCTTGGTACTGGGGAAGGCCCGACATTGAGGGCCCCTTCCTCGAGCAGATGCCTCTGGGCCGATGGGCAACCGTCGAGGAAATCGCCGCGCCCATCGTCTTTCTGCTCAGCGACGCCGCCTCCATGATCACGGGCGTCTCCCTGCCCATCGACGGCGGATACTCCACCCGCTGACGGTAGCAGCAGGCAACGCCCCGAAGCGACCCACCAGCAAAACCCGAACGGATCCCACCTCAATGACTGAAGTATCAACCGCCGAAGCGATCATCGTCTGCGGAGTTCCCGCCAGCGGCAAGACAACCTTCGCGCAGGGACTGGCCCGCGAACTTCGGTGGACCTACCTCGACCTCGACACACTCACCAACCCGTTGTTCGAATACATGGGCGGCGAATTCCTGGTCGACGTACCCACGTCCGAAGCGCCAGTGCGCGCGAGCGTCAACGACATCCGCTACACGTGCCTTTTCGATACCGCCCGAGAAAACTTGGGCTTGGGCAACAGCGTCGTGATTGTCGCCCCCTTCACCTCCGAACGCACCTTCCCGACCGCCTGGGCACGGCTCGTTGAACGTCTCGCCATCCCAGCCTCCCGCGTGCACCTGGCCTGGATGGACACCCCAGCAGAGGAGGTCGTAGTCCGCATGCAACTCCGCGGGGCAGCACGCGATCTCGAAAAGATCAAAGAACCCGAACGCTTCCTCTCCCCCGACGTAACACGCGCACCCGGCGTCCAGCACATCCGGATCAACGGACTGCTCGCCCCGCCGGACCAGATCAACGACTTCCTCGAGGACTTCGCCCTCCGCGAACCCGTGCACTAACAGCGCGCCCAAACCCTCCAAAACATTTCCTCATAGCGGGGCCATCACCTCAAGGGGCACCCGGCGATTCGGCACACCCGCAACCGGGCTCCGGCACGCGCAATGCCGGCCACCGACAAGACCACAACCACCAAACAGGAGAACACAATGAACGAGCTCACAACCCTTGAACGCCGCGGCATGGCCGCGATCTCGACCCCCGCCGGCAAAATGCTCATCGTGGCCGCCGACCAGCGCAATGGCATGAAGGCCGTCATGAACGCACCACAAGGACCAGAATCAATCACTGCCCAGCAGCTATCGGATGCAAAAGCGGACCTGGTCCGATACCTGGGCAACGCCGCGCCTGCGATCCTGCTCGATCCAGAAGTCGCGCTCCCCCGCGTAGCAGACGAGGGTGTTCTCTCCCGTGACACCGCCCTCGTCGTCGGCCTTGACGCTTCCGGCTTCGAAACAGTCGAGGGCCTGCGCTTCACGAAGTTCGTCCCCGGCATGTCCGCGCGCAAGGTGCGCGAACTCGGGGGCGACGTCGCCAAAATGCTCTGGTACATGCGCCCCGACCTCCAGGACACCACGTCCCGCGTCGCTGACGAGATCCGGGAACTCGTCAGCGAATGCTCAAAGGAAGGCCTCCTTCTCATCGTCGAAATCCTGGTTTACCGCCTCGAAGACGAAAGCGAGCAGGACTACGCCGCCGCATTCCCCCGCCTCGTCGCGGACGCAGCACGGATCTCCGTTGAATGCGGCGCTAAAGTCCTCAAGCTTCAGTACCCAGGATCTGCCGAGGCCAGCGCCGCCGTCACCGAAGCCGCAGCGGGGGTGCCATGGGCAGTACTCTCAGCCGGAGTCGACCACGAGACGTTCATCAGGCAGGTCGAGATCGCAGTCGCAAACGGAGCCGGCGGTGCCATGGCCGGCCGCTCACTGTGGAAGGATAGCCTCTCGGTCTCATCCGAAACCCGTGAGCAACTACTAACCACCCGCGCGCTGCCGCGCCTGCACGAACTCGAAGCCGTGGTGGACGGCACCCTGGTCACCTCGTAATCATCGACCCGGTGCCGGCAGCCGCGAAAATGACACTGCGGTCGCCGGCACCTAAGGTCGGTTCGGACAAACCGGACGTTACAACTCCTTATGGAGATGCCGGCGGCCCGAACTGGGTACTGCCCTAGCTTCTGTCTCAGAGGACGCTCCTCCAGCACGACGCCTCAGGCCGACTTCC
The DNA here is from genome assembly GCF_040702335.1 of Pseudarthrobacter sp. NPDC080039. Lineage (NCBI taxonomy): Bacteria > Bacillati > Actinomycetota > Actinomycetes > Micrococcales > Micrococcaceae > Pseudarthrobacter > Pseudarthrobacter sp. NPDC080039. The sequence goes on from NZ_JBFBKY010000015.1 coordinate 47,196, forward strand.
CAATCGCGCTTCTTGCGCAAATCACGGGCTCCCAAAAGGCATGCCCGGGCCCACAACTGCGCCCAAATCGCTACAGCCTCGAGGCAGACGCGTGAGGGCCTAAGTTTTCTCGTGGCCTCTGGGGAAGCGGTGACCACCGGGGTGGGCTTCGATGTACACCCAAACCTGACGTCAGGCAGCAAGTATGAGAGCGTCAGAATAGGGCGCGCATAGCTTTTCTGCACACTCGGATGAAGGGGTCTTAGACTCCAACCGGACGGTCAGGCTGCCGAACGCTCTTACTTCAGACAACTATGCTGCGGTGTGCCCCTGACAGCGTGTAGCCCCTTGCCGCAGGTGAAGGAACAAAAGTCAGAGGGAGCTAATACGCGTTGCGCAATTTCAAACCTCCGCCCCCGGGCCGCGCTCTGCGAGCCCTATGCCGTGCCTATGCCGGCCCGCGCCGCAGCTAAGAGTGCGTCACCCGCTCTGCGATCTGCCCGGGCTTCATAACCAGAATGACAGAGCCCGTCGACCCACCTTTGGGGAATACTTGGAGGATCGGTCCACCTAGTAACGAGGAGAACAACGCGCCATGACATCCCGCGACCCTTACGAAGGACTTCCCCAGCTTCCGGAATTTCAGGTGACCAGCGCCGACATCGAGGACGGCCACACCCTTTCCCCGGCTCAGTGCAGCGGAAAGATGGGCATTGAAGGCGGCCAGGACCGGTCCCCGCAGCTTTCGTGGTCTGGCTTTCCAACGGAGACCAAAAGCTTCGCGGTCACGGTTCTGGACCCCGATGCCCCCACCGGGAGCGGTTTCTGGCACTGGGCTGTCTTCAACCTGCCGGCGTCGACCACCTCCCTGCCTTCCGGCGCAGCGGAAACCGGACTGCCAGAGGGTGCTGTGCAGTTGGCGAACGACGCAGGCTTCCCCGGCTTCGTGGGCGCAGCGCCGCCCGCCGGCCACGGCGTGCACCACTACCATGTGGTAGTACACGCGCTGGATGTGGAGAAGCTCGACATCCCCGCTGAAGCCAGCCCCGCCTACCTGGGGTTCAATATCTTTTCGCACGGCATCGGCCGCGCACGGCTGGTCGGTACTTTCGAGCAGCCCTGACCCAATTCCGCGCGACGCAGGTGCACGTCCGGCCCCTACGGGACATGCGCCTGCGGCGTTTCAGGTGGCAGTGGACCGTTTTCGTACGATGCCAAATGGTCGCTCCCCGGAGCCCACCCCAACGCCGGGCCCATCTTGCCGCCGTCTCCGTCAGGATCTGGACGTAGTCCTCACGCTCAAAGCTGAAGGGCAACGCGAATGCCACCTCGTCCACCTCCTGGAAGCTCGCTTGCGCGTACAACTGCTCGGCTATCTCCTCGCTTGTGCCAATCAGGTCTTGAGCGGATATCATGCCCCACGGCCCCTGAGAGGCAACAGTGCGCGGAGTTCGTTCATCCACATACCGCTGGTACTTGCGCTTGCCGCCGCCATCACCGCCACAAGGGAAGAGATGCCGAAGTGCAGATGGCGGTGCCGCAGCCAGGCACTGTCGAACCCCAGCTGCTCCCCAGCTCAATGATCTGCGGCGTCGACTCATGCCCGGCCGTTGGATCAAGAGGATCGAACAGCCCAATCGCGAGGAAGCCAAGCTTGCGTAATGGACAGGCGGGCTGCGGCATGGCTTCCTCCAGGAAGCCGGGCGGTGGCTGATGTTCAGCCCAGGCGCTGGGCCAGAGCATGAACCAACATGTCCCGACGGTCCCGAACCCTGACAAGACCTTGACGGCATCAACCTGCACATGGTTAGGCTCGCCAAGAGCCAGCGACGGCGCCGGCACGGGAGGAATCTATGTCACTGCAGGAAATCGAGTTCACGTCCGCCAACGGCCGCGACACCATCCAGGCGTGGGTCTACGAACCCATCGGCCAGCCCAAAGCCATTGTGCAGCTGGTCCACGGGCTCGGCGAGCACTCCCGCCGCTACCTCCACCTCATCTCCACCCTGGTGGACGCGGGTTTCATCGTGGTGGCGGGCGACCACTCCGGGCACGGGCGCACGGCCATGCAGCAGGGCACCTGGGGCGATGCCGGCGAAGACTCCGCCAGCGTGGTGGTCACGGACGAGGTCACCCTCCAGGCCAAGGCCAAGGAGGCACTCCCCCAGCTTCCCTACGTGGTGTTCGGCCACAGCTGGGGTTCCATGATCGCCCGCGGCATGGCCGTGGACCCGCAAACGGAGCTGTCAGGTTTGATTCTCTGCGGCATCGCCGCCCAGATGCGCGGCATCGAAAAGATGATCGACCGTCCCGAACTGGCCCGGCTTGCCTCCAGCGAGCGCGGTGCAGAGCCCGCGCCCCAGGAACTGGTGGCCCAGCTGTTCGACGGTTTCCTGGGCCGCTTAGGCGAGGGCGCCGGCCCCACCGCCTGGGTCGCTCTGGACGCAGACGTGGTTTCGAACCACGGCAGGGACCCCTTCAACAACTTCGGCGCACCGCTCAGCGCCCGCTTCCTGCAGGGTTTCGTGGACCTCTACGACCAGGTCGCCTCCGACGACTGGTACAAGCAGCTCCCCGCGGAACTCCCCGTCCTGATCCTCGCCGGCGACCAGGACCCCGTGACCAACTACGGCGAAGGCGCCTACCACGTGGCCAACCGCCTGGCTGATTCGGGCCACGCGGACGTCCGCACCCGCGTCTTCCCCGGCGTCCGGCACGAGGTGCACAACGAACCCACAACCCGCGCCGAGACGGAGCGCGAGACGGTCGAGTTCATCCAGCGCGTCGCCCAGCGGTAGGACTCCCCCACTGCCAGCTGCAGGCTGACGGTCCCGGACCAAAGAGCCGGGCCAAAGCAGCCCCGCACTAAGGTACGACGGCGGCACTCACCGCGCCGCCGTCGTCGTCCCTTCCAACAAAACGGGGCCGGACGTGGGGCTCGGCGCCGTGGTACGTTCGCCGGCATGGAATGTGTAGTGCTGTACACCGTGCGGGAGGGCGTGGACCGCTCCCGGATCATGGAAACCTTCCCGCGCCACAAGGCCTATTACGAGGCGTTCCACGCCGACGGCGGCGGACTCGTGGCCCTCGGCGCCTTCCAGGACCCTGACCCGGCTGCCAGCTCCATGGGGATTTTTACTTCCCGGCAGGAAGCCGAACGGTTCGTCGCCGGCGACCCCTTCGTCACCGAAGGGCTGGCCGAGCCGCGGCTCCTGGAGTGGAACGCCGTGCGCTTCGGGTAGGAGAAACAACACCCGGTGCGTCGTTCTTGCCGGGCCGACGGTACCAGCGTGCAAAGGCGGGCCCGGCCGCCGGTATTTGGCAGTGTGGGCACCCGGAGCCGGCAGCAGTCACGCGGAAGTTTGTAGTCAACGGGAAAGTCCATAATCCTCTTACTCAACTAAATTGATTTAGTGGCAAGTGTGGGCTAGATTACTTCTATCCAGCCCTGGCCCCTCTGGCAGTTCGACCCACCGGCGCACAGGGCCCCTATGACTTTTCCCTTTGGCGTTGCGAGGAGATCCCCTTGATTGCAGTTGCGGGTGCGCCCGTGAGTTTTGGCGTCTTTGATTTAGGCGCAAGCGCCGGAGGCCGTTTGCCCGGGCCGGACGAAGTGTGCTCCGTTTTGGAAAGAAACGGGTACACGGGGATCGATTTGGGCCCTGTCGGCTTCCTCGGCCGTGGCCCCAGGCTCCGTAGCCGTCTGGAGGAGTACGGGTTATCCCTCGCCGGCGGCTGGATCGATCTTCCCTTTACCGACGCCGACGCTTTTACGGCGGCGCTCCCGTCGCTTTCGGTGGTACTTGACGTGTTTGACGAAGCCTCGACCGGGCAGCAGGTGCCGCCGCCGTTGCCGACGTTGGCAGACAGCGGCTCCGACCGCCGTCGGGCGAATCCGGGAGGAGGCGCCGACGTGGCCCTCGACGCCGAGGGCTGGACCACGCTGGCCCGGAACGTGGCCACCGCCGCACGGCTTGTAAGGGACCGCGGGTATGAACCCACCTTCCACCACCATGCCTGCACGTACGTGGAAACACCCAAAGAGATCGAGGAGTTCCTCGATCGCACTGATGTCGGCCTCACGCTGGATACCGGCCACCTCATCCTGGGCGGCGGGGATCCGGTTGTGAGCCTCGAACAGTGGAAAGAACGGGTCAACCACATCCACATCAAGGATGCCCGCATGGACGTGCTGCAGTCAGTTGTCAGGAACAAGGGCGACATGCGTGACGTCTGGGCCGGTCAGGCATTCGTGCCTTTAGGCGACGGCGACCTGGACGTCAATGGGTTCATGGATGGCCTCGCCGGGACCGGCTACGACGGCTGGCTGGTGGTAGAGCAGGACTCCATCCCCAGGCCGCAAGACCCCCCACAGCTCGCAGACCAGCACCATGCCATCAACCGTAACGTACTCAGAAAGTGGATCCCGTAATGACTTTGCTTCGAATCGGAGTTGTGGGACTTGGCGCCGTCGCCCAGTCCGTTCACCTGCCCCTGATCACAAGGCGATGGGATCTGTTCGACCTTGCAGCCGTGGCAGACCTCTCCCCCGCCCTGCTTGGCCGGGTTGGCGCCCAATACGGCGTTCCCGCTGAACACCAGTACCAAAACCTGGCCGACATGCTGGACGGTGAGGAGCTGGACGCCGTCGTGTTGTTGACCTCCGGATCCCACGGCCAGCCCGCGCTGCAATGCATTGAAGCGGGGGTGGCTGTGCTCTGCGAGAAGCCGCTGGCGTTCTCCCTGGGGGAGATCGAGCTGCTGCGCAAAGCGGAGCAGGGCCAGGGCAGGGCAATGCTCCTGCTCGGCTACATGAAGGAGTACGACCCCGCCGTCCTCACCCTGAAGGAGCGGCTGCCCGGCCGGAAAGACACGCGGTTCGTCAACGTGGAGGTGCTCCACCCCGCCGGATCCGCCCAGCTGGCCTTCGCCAACCTCCACCCAGGCGCCCGGGACGTCCCCGCAGACGTGCTCTCCGGGCTGATCGAAGCCGACGAACAAAAGCTCGATGCGGCCCTGGGCAAAGACAGTCCCCGCCTGCTGCAGCGGCTCTACTCCAACGTCATCCTCGGCAGCCTGATTCACGACATCGCGGTGGTCCGGGCCCTGGTGGGTCCGCTGCAGGCAATTGATGCTGTCCATTACTGGGCAGAACAGGATGACCCGGGGTCCATCGAAATAACTGCGACAGCCGCTGACGGGGTCCGCGTCCACTTCAACTGGCATTTCCTTGCCGACTACCCCGTGTACCGCGAAACCGTGACCGTCCACCACACCAGGGGCAGCGGAAAACTGGAATTCACCGTCCCCTATCTCCTCAACGCCCCCACCAAGCTGCAAATAACTGAGAGAGCCGGCGCCGGGGTGTCCGACTCCCTGTTCGAAGACGTGACGGAAGCATTCGAGCAGGAACTCGTCGCCTTCCACCGCATGGTGGACGGCGGGGAGCAACCCCCCACCGGGATCGCGGAAGGTGAGGCGGACGTACGGGTCGCCCAGCTGATCGCCGCAGCCTTGGCCAATTCCCTGCAGGTCTCCATTGGCGGAGAGGCGGCTTCGGCATGACCCCGGCGGAGGAAACCGGCATCGTCCTGGTGCCCCACACGCACTGGGACCGGGAGTGGTACGAACCCTTCCAGGTGTTTCGCTTCAAGCTGGTCCAGATGTTCGACACCGTCCTGAAAATGGCTGAGGAAGACGCCAGATTCCGGTTCACCCTTGATGGCCAGACGGCCGCAATCGAGGACTACCTGGAAATCCGGCCAGAAAACGAAGACAGGGTCCGTGCCATCGTGGCCAGTGGCCAGCTCGCGCTGGGTCCGTGGCAGATCCTGCTCGACGAATTCCTGTGCTCGGGCGAGACCATCATCCGCAACCTTCAAATGGGCATGGCAGGCGCCCAGCGGCTGGGCGGATACATGAACGTGGGCTATCTTCCCGACATGTTTGGCCACGTCGCCCAAATGCCGCAAATCCTGAGCCGGGCCGGCATTGCGCACGCCTGCCTCTGGCGCGGAGTGCCCGCCAAAGTTTCCGGGCATTCATTCCGGTGGGAAGCGCCGGACGGATCATCCGTGCGGGTGGAATACCTCTTCGACGGGTACGGCAGCGCCCTGGACCTCCTGGCGATCCCGGAACATATCCCGCACGCGTTGAGTGAATACAGGCAACAAACCGCCGATCGATACCGCGGGGACCCCATCCTGGGAATGGTCGGCACCGACCACATGCCGCCCGACCAGGCACTCATGCACCACGTGGACACGTACGATTCTCCCGCCTTCCCGATAAGGGTCGGCACCCTGGAAGAGTACGTAGCGGCCTTCGACCCCAAAGACGAACGACTCGAGGCAGTCCGCGGGGAACTTCGCTCCCACGCCCGGGGCAACATCCTTCCGGGCGTCTTCTCGATCCGCCGCAACCTCAAGATCGCCATGGCCACGGCTGAACGCATGGCCCTGGACGCCGAACGGCTGGCAGCGGCCCATCTGGGCGTCGACTTTGAACCATTTATCAGCATGTCCTGGCGGCGGATCATCGAGTCCACCGCGCATGACTCCGTGGTCGGCTCCGGCACCGACGAAACCGTGGATCAGGTAGAGGCCCGGCTTCACGAAGCAGCCCAGATTGCCCGCGCCGCACGCGACGAAGTGGCCCTCTCAGTGGCCGGAAGCATTCCCAGCGACGCGTTCGTCGCGCTCAACACGTTGCCCGCGGACCGCAACGTCGTGGTCGAGCTCGACGTGCCGGCCCCAGCAGAGGGACTGCCCGTGGCCGCCATGACCGGTAACGGAACAATGCTGCCGGTGCAGGAAACCGGGCACGCCCCCACCATGCTCGGTGATGAAACCATGGACGCCTCCGTCATGGTGGAGCGCATGATGAACCGGATCCACGGCCGCGAACTGTTCGGCCAGCTCATTGAGCAGTACCGGGTGGCCCCCTATTCCCTTGAGTTCGATGTGGCGGAAGTGCCGTCAACGCCGGTGTTCGACGTCGTCACGTTCAAGGCCGAATTGGCGGCAGCCGTCGAGGCGCACCCGGGCGACTGGAAGGTTCGGATCGTCGCCGAACCCAGGCGCCGGGTCTTGGTCGATGTCCCGGTCGCGGCCATGGGTATCACCCCCTTTAAGGTCTTCCAGGCAGAACGCCCCGAACCGGAGCACATCACGTGCGACGACGGCACCTTGAGCAACGGACTCATTTCAGCGGCCATCGGCGAGGATGGGGAAATCACCCTGACAGGGGTGGACGGCACCGTCCTGCACGGTATCGGCAGGCTTGTCGACGGCGGCGACTGCGGTGACAGCTACAACTACGGCCCTCCCGCTCTGGACAGCATCGTCACTGAGCCTTCCCGGGTGACCGTGGAGGTTGTCGAACGCGGACCCGTACGCGCAGTAGTCAAGGTGACCAGGCACTATTCCATGCCGCGTTCCCTTGACCGCGGCATGGGGAGCCGGGACAACGAAACCGTCGATGTTCCGGTCCACACGTTCGTGGAGTTGCGCCGCGGTGAACCGTTCATCCGTCTTCGCGTTCAGTTCACGAATGAGGCGGCCGACCACCGGCTGCGGATGCACATCCCGCTTCCGAATGCCGTGGAATCCTCAGTGTCGGAAGGGCAGTTCTGCATCACCACCCGCTCACTCACCGCCGAAGGGGGAGGCGGCGAATTTCCGCTTCCGACGTTTCCCGCCTACACCTTCGTGTCCGCGGGACCTGCCACCGTGCTCCTGCATGATGCCACCGAGTATGAGGTGGTGGACGGAAAGGAACTGGCGCTCACGCTGTTGCGCGCCGTGGGCTCGATCAGCGTCAACGTGCACCCGCTGCGGGACGAACCGGCTGCCTCAGAGATCCCCATCCCGGGCGCCGAGGAAGCAGGAACCCAGGTGGACGTCGAATTCGCGGTCATGGCCTCCGCCCAGGGTTACCGCAACGCCGACGCGGTCCGGTTCGCGGACCACTTCAACGCTCCAGGCCTGGCCGTACGCGGCCGGGGCACCCCAGGCGCCTTGGTGCCGGAACCTGCCGAAGGCCTGCGGCTCAGGGGAGAGGGCATCCGGCTGAGCAGCATGCGCCAGGTGGGCGACGACGTCGAAATCCGCGTTGTGCTGCTGGCCGGGCAGACCACCGGGGGTGTCGTTACCGGCCCCTTCAGCGGCGTGTCCACGGTTGACCTGACGGGCCGGACGTTGGAATCGGAACAGGTTGACGGTGAGTACAAATTCGAGCTTGATCCGTGGGAGATACGCACACTGCGCCTGACTCCCCGCAAGTAATCACGGCAACAAGATATGCCCCGCTCCACCTAAAGCGGGGCATATCTGTTTTGGCAGTGCATTGGGGACGTCCCGCGCCACGCACGCCGGGTGCTTCCTACGTGGTGAGGGCGAGGATTTGGCGGTCAGACGTTTCGAGCCGGTACGGTCCGGCGCCCAGGGTATTTATGGCCGCATAGGAGTCGCGGATGAGCTGGCGGCGGCCTTCGAAGTCCACCAGGATGGTCCCTTCCGCGTCGAGGGCAAGCAGTTCGCCGTCGACGCGGAGCAGCAGCGGCGCGTCGATCCCCATGCTGAGGGCCGTCGGGCCGGTCTTGAGCGCAGCCAGGAGTCCTTCTTCCGTAGGTTCCGCGGACTGCACCCATGTGGTGGGCAGCCCTGTGGGATGCCCGTCCTCCAGGCGGTGGAAGTCCCCGCCACCGAGGGGAATGACAGGCTCGCCCCAGGCGCTTAGCCAGGCCCAGATGCTGGTATCGCGCCGGTTGGGCAGCCAGGTTTCATGCATGATTTCGGCGTGGGACGGCTTCCGGGACAGTTGCCACTGCCAGGAACAATCGGCTGCCACCGGGTGGTTGATGGACAGGAATCCGCCTTCTCCTTCAACCTGGTCAAGCCAGGCGTCAGGGTGGCACCGGAAGTCGACCCAATCAATGCGGCCGTAGGCGTTTGCATGGCCGCGGACGGTGGTCACTTCCTGTCCGGGCAGAAGGGCGATGCCATACTCGTGGCCCACACCCTGCAGGTGCGGGTAGTGGCTGACCGTGTTGTGGTCCGTTACGGCCAGGAAGTCCAGCCCGTTCCGTGCGGCCTCTCCCGCCAATTGGCGGAGGGAGAGGCTGCCGTCGGAGTGGAGGCTGTGTGCATGGCAATCCCCGGCAAGCCACCGCATCCCTGCCGCGGCAGGAAGATTTCGACGGCGGCTGGCCGGGACAGTGCTGACGGGCGAGGGGGCGGAAGGCTCGGCTTCCACTCCCCCTGTTGCCGGAGTATTGATGGTCAACTCGACCGTGACACCCTCGGCCGGGATCTGGTGAAGGCCCAGCACCACTTTCCACACGCCGGCTTCAAGTTCACCTGAGCAGTATCCCGTGGACGCCGCGGTCCTGCTGATCACAAAGCGCTTTTTGGCTCCGCCGGACCAGCCCCGCCAACCGTCAGGACCCATACAGCCCAGATCAATGACGGCCCGGGACCTGTCATAGTCCAGGAGCACCTCCAAAGATTCGCAGCGTCCCAGCTCGAAGGGAACGTCGAAGTAGAGGTTCCCTGCCCGGTCTTCCGGGGTCAGCGTCCGGCTGATACGCACCGTCAGTCTCCGATCCGCAGACCTTCAGCATCGAACAGCAGCGTCCGCCGGGGCTCAAACGTGACCCATACGCGTGTGCCGATTCCCGGCTCGTGGTCCTCACTGACCACAACCTGGACCGGCTCCCCGCTGCCCGTCAGTTCCACCGTGATCAGCGCAGAAGCGCCCAGGTTCTCAGATACGGTGACCGTTCCTTCGAGGCCGCCGTGCACTGGGTCCAGGGATATGTCCAGGTATTCAGGCCGCGCACCCCAGGTGATTTCCTGGCCATCGCCCACCCTTCCCACGGCATCTGCCGGCAGGGCCACCTTCTGGTGTCCGATCACCACCCCGCCATCAGCGACATTGCCCTTGAGCAGGTTCATGGAGGTGGATCCAACGAAGGACGCAACAAATGTGTTGGCCGGCCGCTGGAACACCTCCCGCGGGGTTCCGAGCTGCTGCATCTTGCCAGACCGCATGATCGCGATCCTGTCGGCGAGGGCAAGGGCTTCGGCCTGGTCGTGAGTGACGAAGACGGTGGTCACGCCCAGATCCAGCTGGAGCTTTTTCAGGAAGGTGCGCGCTTCGAGCCGGAGCCGGGCGTCCAGGTTGGACAGGGGTTCGTCGAACAGGAAGACGTCCGGCCGGCTCGTCACCGCCCTGGCCAAGGCGACGCGCTGCTGCTGTCCGCCGGACAGCTGCCCCGGGCGGCGCTCGAGCAACCCCTGCAGGGACAGCTTGTCCCCCACTTCTTCAGCCCGGGAATGGCGCTCGGCCTTGGCGACCTTCTGGATCTTCAGCGGGTAGGCGATATTGTCCGAAATGGACATGTGCGGGAACAATGCGTAGTCCTGGAAAACCATGGCTACGCGGCGCTGGCCCGGTTCCATATTGGTGACCTCCCGGTCGCCGATTTTGATGCTGCCCGAGGTGGACTTCTCCAGGCCGGCGATGGTGCGCAGCAAGGTGGTCTTGCCGCAGCCGGAGGGGCCCAGCAGGGCGAAGAACTCGCCGTCGTGGATCGTTACGTCCATCTCGTCCACGCCGCGGACCCCACCGGGATACTCCTTGATCAGGGAGCGGGTCGTAATGCTGGCCATTAGCTTTTGATACCTCCATGGAAGCGGAACCCGTAGCGCCTGTTAACGAAGAAATACATAGCGACGACAGGGATTGAGAAGAGCAGTGAGAAAGCGGAAATCAGGGCGAGGTTGGGTTGGCCGCCTTCGGTGTAGAAGGTGTACATCACCACCGCCGCGGGCGACTTGGACGGGGACCTCAGCAGGATGTACGGAACCAGGAAGTTGCCCCAGACCTGGACAACAGCCCACACGGCGATGGTGGCGAGCCCGGGCCGGGCCAGCGGGATGACAACGTCCCACAGGATCCGCAGGGGCTTGGCACCGTAAAGGCGCGCCGACTCCTCGTAGGACTTGGGGGTAGAGTCCATGAAGTCTTTGAGGATGAAGATCACCGTGGGGAGGATTCCGCCGCTGAGGACAAGAATCACGCCGAACTGCGAGTCGATGAGCCCCAGCTTCACCATCAGCAGGAAGGTGGGCACCATGGCGGCCGTGCCGGTAATGATCGAGGAGAGCAGCAGCAGCGTATAGAGGAGCAGGTCCCGTCCGGGGATCTTCACCCTTGACAATGAATACGAGGCCAGCGACCCGAGGACCAGCACCACCACCATCGACCCCAGTGCCAGGATCAGGGAATTGCCCAGGGAGGCGATGGCCGTGGGATTGTCCAGCAGAACCTTAAAATTGTTGAAGGTGAACTCCGGCAGCTTGACGTTCAGGCCGGGGTGGGCGTCAAAGGGTGCGAACACCAGCCACAGCACGGGGATGACAAAGAATGCCAGGACCAGGGCGGTGAAGACACTTTTGCCCATCAGCCCAAGGAAGTGCCGGAGCATCTGCCGGCTCTCCGGCCGGGTGGTGCTCGTGGAACCCTGCACGGCGGTCATGACTTTCTCTCCTTGAGCAGTCGCAGGTAGACGGTGGCAATGACCAGGTTGATGATGATCATGATCAGCGAGATCGCCGAGCCTTGCCCCAGCGCTCCGTCATTCAGCGCCAACCGGTAAATGAAGATCGGCAGGATGTTGGAGCGGTCATCGGGGCCGCCGGCCGTCAGCAGGTAGGGGGTGAACGTGTTGAACGTCCAGAGCGTGATGAGCAGCGTGTTGGTCAGGACGTGTCCGCGGATGTGGGGGAACACGACGTCGCGGAACTGTGCCCACGCGCCGGCACCGACCATGCGTGCGCTCTCAAGCTGTGACGGCGGTACCGAGGCGAGGGCGGAGCTGAACAGGAGCATCGAAAAGGCTGTGCCCACCCACGTGTTGAACACGATGATGCTCTGCAGCGGGTAATCCAGCAGCCACGCGGTGTTGCCCGTGGAGAGCATCGCGTTCAGCGTTCCGTTGCTTCGATCCAGCATCGCGTACCAAAGGAAGGTGGTCACCGAGCTGGGAATGATCCAGGCGAGCAGCACGAAGAATTCGACGACGGCCCGCACCGATTTCCTGACCCTGGTCATGGTCCAGGCAATGGCGAAACCCAGTGCGGACTGTCCGATGACGGCGGAACCGAAGACAAATAGGAGGGTCAACCCGAGAGAGTTGAAGAACCTGTCATCGGAGAGCGCATTGATGTAGTTGTCCACTCCGACGAACTGTGGGTTCTTGGCCGCAGAGCCGCTCAGGCGGTAATTCGTCAGGCCAAGATAGAGCGTCCACAGCGCCGGGAAGACGAGGAACAGGGAGATCAGCAGAAGGGCCGGGGCAAGAAATGCCATGGCCCTCGCCTTGCCAAGGCCGGCTACGTCACCATCGTCCACTACTGCCCGGGAGGGCCCGGTGCCCGCTGCAGGAGCGGGCACCGGGGCCTCCACTGGTGGCTTACTTGAAGGTTTTGTCGTTACCACCGACGATTCCCTCCAACGCCTTTTGATACGCACTGCCGGCATCCTGGGGCGACTTGCCCGCGGCCACCTGGCCGGTCGCGTCCTGCAGGGCTGCCGAGACCTGGGTGTAGTCCGCAAGGCCGGGACGGTACGCCGTCACCGGCAGGACCTCCGTGGAGATGTAGTTCAGCAGCGGGTCAGCCTTGAGGATTTCTCCGTTGACGTCGTCGCGGGCCGAGATCTGCGGAGTTGATCCGATGCGTGCCTTGATCGCGTCCGCCGAGGACATGAACTGAAGCAGTTCCCAGGCCTGCTGGGGGTACTTCGTTTTGGGGTTGATGACTTCGCCGGAACCGCCGGACATGCTGACAAAGTCTGCGCCGTTAGGACCCTTACCGCCCGCCTGGGCCGGAATTTTCGCCCATCCCACGGAGCTGTCCCGGTCGGCCATGGGAGAAACACCCTTCGAGGGGTTGATTACCGAACGCCACAGGTAGTCACTCTCAATCAGGATGCCCAGCTTGTTCTGCGAGAATTCCTGGAAGGACTTGTCCCGGCCCTTGGCGTCCTGCTGAAGCAGCGGGTCGCCAAGCTTTTCGGAACCGTAAACAGTCGAGTAGAAGCCCAGTACATCCTGGACGCCCTGGCTGTTGCCCTGCCACTTGCCGTCCTTGTTGATTGGCTGGCCGGTGCCCTGGAGCAACGGCAGGAATCCCTGCATCGTCGCGGCCTCTCCCATTGCCTTGCCCGCATTGATCTGCAGCGGGGTTACGTCAGGAAGTTTCTTGAGCTTGCGTGCGGCATCCAGGATGTCGTCCCAGCTCTTGGGTTGCCAGTCGGCCGGCAGACCGGCCTGGCTGAACAGCTTCTTGTTGAAGTAGATGACACGGCCATCCGTTCCGTCCGGAACGCCGTATTGCTTGCCCTCATAGGTGGTGAGCTGTTGAACCGCTGGCTTGATCTGCTTCCAGCCGTCCCAGGCCTGGACCTTGTCCTTGCCGACAATGTCCTCGAGAGGGCTGATGTATCCCGCGTCTGCGAACTCGCCCAGCCAGATGCCGTCGATCGACGTGATGTCCGCGCCTTGGCCCGTGGAAAGGTCAAGGGAGACTTTGGTCTTGTACGCCTGGTCATCCACGCCGTTGGGTTGGAAATTAACCTTGGCCGTGACGCCTTTCGCCTTTTGCGCCTCCACGAATTTGGGGATGACGTAGTTGGTGATCCAGTCAGCGCCGGCAGCGTTCTTTCCGCCGGAGACGGCGTTGGCCGTGATGGTCAGCGTCACCTCCTTGGCGTCCGCATTCTGGTCAGTTGCCTGGGATGGTGCAGATGAGCTGCCGCACGCGCTCAGGGCAACGGTGCCCGCGAGCAGACCTGCTGCAGCCGCGAAAAATCTCTTCCGAGTCATATCAGGGGTTCCCTTTGGGAGACAGAGCTCCGCCTCTGCGAAGCTACTTATTGGAGCGTCCGAACTATCTGACAGCCTGTGACACAGGCCACTATAGTCTAGGATTGAGCTTAGTCAAATAAATTGAGTTAGGGGTTTTGGATGCCGCGCGGATCGAATTTGGAGCGAGTGAGCGCCTTCAACCAGGCTGTTGTCCTGGACCTGATCCGCCGTTCGGAAGCCGGAATGAGCCGGGTTGAACTCATCGGCGCCACGGGCCTCTCGACGCAGACCGTGTCAAACATCGCCCGCCGGCTGCTGGACCTGGGACTGATCGTGGAGAGCGGAAAAGTCCACGTGCCCCAGGGGAAGCCGCGAACCACCCTCACCATCGATCCCAAGAGCAGATACGCCGTCGGCGCCCACCTTGATCCCTCCGTGCTCACCTTTGTGCTGCTGGATCTGGCAGGAACAGTAGTGCACCGCAAACACCTCCCCGTCGAGGCAGTTGCCGGACCGGAGGAGACTGTGGACAAAATTGCTACCGCCATCGAAGAGTTGATCAGCGAGACTGATACTCCCAGGGAGCGCGTTCTGGGAGTGGGAATCGCCGCACCGGGACCTATCGAATTCGACCAGGGTGCGGTTGTTGGTCCGCCGATGCTTACCGGCTGGAAGCGGGTGGAACTGCGGGAATCTCTGGGGAAAGCCACGGGCTACCCGGTATTCCTGGACAAGGATTCAGCCGCGGCAGCACACGCGGAACTTTGGGTGCGGGACAACAGGTCAGACGAGAATTTTGCCTTCGTTTACCTGGGCAGCGGCGTCGGCGCGGCAGTGGTCATGAATGGCGAAGTCGTGCGCGGATCGTCGAACAACGTGGGTGAGATCGGGCATTTTTCCACTGGCGACGGCGGCCGGGTATGCGGTTGCGGGCGCACAGGCTGCCTTGGTGTATCCGTCATGCCGGTCCAATTGGTCAATGACAGTGTCAACCGGGGAATCCTGCAAGGGCCCCTCGACACTGCGGATTTGCGCCAGGTCACTGACCACTTCCACAAACTTGCATCGCTGGCCGATGCCGGCGACGAAAAGGCGGGGGCACTCCTCCATGAGGCAGCCGGCCGGCTCGCCCGCGCCGTGGAGGACATCGCCAACCTGCTCGACGTCGACGGCATTGTCTTCGGCGGACCCTCCTGGCCGCCCATCGGGGATCGTTACCTGGAGGTACTTCACGCCGCCCTGGCCAACCGCCTGGCAATGGGGATGATCCACGAAGTCGAGCTTCTGGGATCGGCCCTCGGTGAGGACATCACCGCGGTAGGCGCTGCCTGCATCGTGCTGGATCACGCACTCTCCCCCCGGTCCGGAGGCCTGATGCTGGAGTAGACCGCAGTGCTTCGCCCAGACCGAACACGTCGTCTGACTTGGGCGTCGTGCGCCGTCGCATGCTCGGGACGCGCCGCCGTCGCCCCTTCCAGTAAAGCCGGCCCGCGCACCAGGCGTCGAAAAAAGCGAGGCGGGGCAGGCCCATTGGAGCCTGCCCCGCCTCTTTGCACCGGCTGATGCCCTGCGCCCGACTTTCGGGTTTCCTGTTGCGATGGAGTATGCAGGAACAGCAGCCGGCGGGCTTGTGAAGGAACGCTTCCGGGCCGTCGAGGCAGCCTAAAGCGTCCTGGGATCCTCGGCGTACATCTTCAGCCTGATATCCAAGGCGTCGGACATGTGGCGTGCGGCGATCTCGCCTGCACGGGCGGAGTCACCGTCCCCGATGGCGGCCAGCAGT
Source organism: Pseudarthrobacter sp. NPDC080039 (assembly GCF_040702335.1). Classification (NCBI taxonomy): domain Bacteria; kingdom Bacillati; phylum Actinomycetota; class Actinomycetes; order Micrococcales; family Micrococcaceae; genus Pseudarthrobacter; species Pseudarthrobacter sp. NPDC080039. The sequence goes on from NZ_JBFBKY010000015.1 coordinate 62,831, forward strand.
TCGGCGTAGTCCGCCAGCACCACCGGCCACCGTCCCGGATAGGTCAGGGTAGTGAGCGTGTACCGGCGGACTTGCTGGTCCAGGCGTTCCAGCAGTCCGATCAGCGACGGGCTGTGGGTGGCACGCCACAGCTGCGCGTGGAAGGCGCGGTTTGTCTCCGCGAGCGAGCGGCCGTCGCTGGGGTCCAGTTGCTGCATCTGGGTCAGCAGCCCCGTGAGGAGCTGGCGGTCCAGCGCGGTCGCCTTGACGGCGGCCTTGGCGGCGGCGGCCTGCTCCAGGATGATCCTCGACTCGTAGATGTCGATGATTTCCTCGGCTGAATGCGTGCGGACAACCACCGCCTTGCCGCGCCTCTCGACCAGACCGTCCTGTTCCAGCCGCTGGAGTGCTTCCCGCACCGGTGTCCGGGAGGCCCCGTACCGCTCGGTGAGCTTGGCCTCCGTGAGCGGTTCGTCAGGAGCAAAGACGCTCGCGAGAACGTCTTCGCGGAGCCGCTGATGGATGGGACTGGCCACTTTTTCCTCTTTTCCGTTGCTGGCCGGGAGTGCTGTGTTGCCTAGGCGATGGACCCGGCCCGGCGTCCGAAGACGGCGCCTGCCGCAAGCCCGGATCCGCCGGGGTAGTTTCCGCTGAACAGGCCGCCCAGCGCTTCCCCGCAGGCGAAGAGCCCTTCGAGCGGCTCGGCGTCTTCGGTGAGCACGCGGCCCCACGTATCCGTCTTCAGGCCGCCGAAGGTGAAGGTGATGCCGCAGGTGACGGGGAACGCGTAGAACGGGCCGGTGGCGATGCTGCGGGCCCAGTTGCTCTTGGGCGGCTGGGTGTCGGCGCGGCGTCCGTCCTTGACGTTTGGGTCAAACGGCGCGTCCTCAGTGATCGAGTTGTTGAAGCTCTGCACCGTGTCCTCGAGGCCCTCGGGACTGATGCCGGCTTTCTGCGCCAGCTCGGCCAGAGTCGGCGCGGAGACCACCGAAACCCCCGGCATGTCGTACTCCTCAGTCCGCAGCATGGGGCGGGCGGAGGCGTCAAAGATCTGGAAGGCGGCCGATCCCGGCTGGGCAAGAATGTCCCGGCCGTACCTCGCGTACGTGTAGTTGCGGTAGTCGGCGCCCTCGTCCACAAACCGCTTGCCCTCGCTGTTCACCACGATGCCCAGCGGGTAACCGCCGCGGGTGAGCTGGTTGGTGAGCTCAAGGTTGCCCTCGTTCTCCGGGTGCCAGGCGTCCCAGGCGACGCTGTGGCAGGTGGACCAGTCCCCGCCTTTGGCCGCACCGGCGTCCAGGGCGGCGAGGATCATCTCGCCCGTGTTGCCGGGCGTGCCGCGTACTTTTGCGTTCTGCCAGCCCTCGCCCAGGTGTTGGCGCCGCAGGGCAGGTGAAGCCTCAAAGCCTCCCGAAGCGAGGATGACCGACTCCGCGCGGAGCTCACCTTCTCCGGTTGACGTGCGGTAACGGACTCCGCGCACGCGGCCGTCCTCCAGGATGAGCCCTGTCGCGGCGCAGTCATAGATGACCTCCACGCCCATCCGTTCAGCGGCTGCCCGGTGATCGGCCATGAGTCCCTTGCCGCCGCCCACGTTGCCCACGTGCAGTCCGCCCCAGAACAGGTAGCCGCCGTCCCGGGTCTGGTATGCCTGGCGCTCATACATCAGCCGGTACTTGAGTCCCATGCCCTGAAGCCAGCGCAGGGTCGGGTTGCTTTCGCTGACCAGGACCGCGGACAGTTCGGGATCGTTCCGGCCTTCAGAGACCTTGGACAGATCGGCAAGGTATTCGGCAGCGGTGTAGGCGGGGACTTCGCTGACGGCGTGCCGGCGGTCAGGCTCCACGAATTCGATGAGCTCCTGAAGCCCGTTATGGGAAATGCGGGTGGCGCCGGCGGTGTAGAAGCTGTTGCCGCCGGAACGGGCCTCCTGCGCCTTTTCCAGCAGGACAACCTTGCGTCCGCGCTCAGCGCCCGCAAGCGCTGCGGCAAATCCCGCGTTGCCGCCTCCGACAACCAGGACGTCGCTTTCGATCATCATCATTTCTCCTCAGCTCCATCGCTGTACACGATTGTATACATAGGTATGCCATTGCATGCAATGGACATGCTGAAGCACGGTGGAGAAGGGAGGGCCGCCGAGGGCGCTGAAGCGCTGGGTTACGGGGAGCGCGGGTGGCTGATTTCCTGCGCGTCGATGTACATCTGGATCCGGATGTTCTTCGCCTCGTCCATGTGGGCGCTGGCGATCCGGCCGGCTTCCTCGGCGTTCCGCCCGCGGATGGCAACCAGCAGCTCCTCATGCTCCTTCAGCACCCTGTCCCAGCGCTCCCGCGTGGAAAGCGTGGTGCCTGGGTAGCGGATGAAATGCACCAGGATCCGGTCCAGCAGGTCAAGGAGCGCCGCACTGTGGCTGGCAGCCCAGATGCGCTCGTGGAAGGTGCGGTTGGCAGCGGCCAGTTCAGCCGGCGTCGCAGCATCAAAATCGAGGGTGACCATCGCCTGGTGCGCACGGTCAATCAGCATCAGGTCCATGTCCGTATGCCGGAGAGCCGCGGTCTTTGCGGCCGCCTCCTCCAGGAAGGTGCGCACCTCGTAGAGGTCCAGCATCTCCTCCGGCCGGTACTCCCGCACCTGCATGCGCGAACCGTAGCGCTCCACGAGCCCCTCCGTTTCGAGGCGCCGCAACGCTTCGCGGATTGGAGTCCGGGAGACGTTGTACTTCTTGGCCAGGGCACTCTCAACGAGCTGGGCGCGGGGAGGCAGCTCCTGCGAGATGATGGCGTTCCTGATCATCAGGTAGGGGCTTGTCTCGGGTTGCGACGCCACGGGCGGCCTCCGGTCTTCATGGAACAAGCAGCAGGGCGCACCGGCGCCATACCTTTAGCCGCAATTCTAACGCACTGCATACCGTTTCCACCGGCTGTGAACACTGAATTCAGCAGACACCCGCTGCGCGTGGCGCAGCTGCACCCAGTCGGATCCAACTTGTATTCATTCGTTTCAGACTGTTGCTTAAGCACTTCAAACGGTATACCGTTTGTGACCAACGCCATACAGAACATGATTTACGGATTCCCGGGCTGTGCGGCTCTGAACATTTATCCACCGGTTGCATACGGCTCCTCGGTGCTTTCAGGAGAACCAATGACGCTTCTATTCAGGGAAGAGCCGCAGGCAGGCAGCCTCCCAGTCACCGCAGTCCCGGCAACCCTGGTCCGCGGAGGGACCAGCAAGTGCTGGATTTTCCGTGACGAGGACCTTCCCGCCGACCCCCAGGAAACGGAACGGCTCCTGATCCGCACGTTCGGCTCACCGGACCTTCGCCAAATCGACGGAGTAGGCGGCGCTTCCTCAACAACCAGCAAGGCGATCACCGTGGCCGGCACCGGCCCGGACGGAACGGTGCACTACCGGTTCGCCCAGGTTGCCATTGATAAGCCGGCGGTCGAATGGGCCAGCAACTGCGGAAACTGCGCCACCGCCCTTGGCCTTTACGCTCTCCACGCCGGGCTTGTCACCCCCACCGGTGACGTCACCCGGGTCCCCATCCTGAACACGGTGACCGGGCTGCGCCTCATTTGCGAGATCCCGACGCCGGGGTCCCAGGTTCCGGCGTACGGCGGCCGGCGCCTCGATGGCCAGCACTACCCCGGCGTCCCCATCGACGTCGTCTTCCAGAAAACCTCGTGGTCCAGCTACGGTGCACAGTTCCCCACCGGCAACGCGGTTGATGACATCGACGTTGACGGCCGGCAGTACCAGGCCACATTGATCGATGCCGGCGCGCCGGCTGCGCTCTTCGACGCAGCGGCCCTGGGACTGGAGGCGACCGGCAGCGAAGAAGCATTGGAGGCGCTGGTCCGGATTGCTCCGCAACTGCGCGCCGCGGCGGCCCGCAAGATGAACCTTCCGCAGAACCTCAGCTCCATTCCCAAGGTGGGCATCGTGGGGCCCCCGCCCGAAGGAACAACCGGAGTCTCGGCCCGGATGATCTCGATGAGCGCGCTGCACCCCGCCATCGGACTCACCAGCGCCGTCGCCGTCGCCGCCGCTTCCGGGACTGCGGGCAGCGTGGTGCAGCGCAGCATGGTTCCCGCGGCGGAGGACGGACTCTTTATCCACTTACTGAAGGGCAAGACCGCACTGGCGCTGGATGCAGCCGACCCCGCTGAGGTCTCCTTCCAACGCTCGGCCCGCGTCATCAGCGAAAGCACCATCCTGGTGCCAAGTGACTGAAGAAACCCCTAACGGAAAAACCCAGCCCAAGGAATCAGCCATGAAGATCAGCATTCAAAACCTGCAGCTGAAGTACGGAAGCTTCACTGCCATTGAAAACCTCAACCTCGACATCGAGGACGGCGAAGCCCTCGTCCTCCTGGGCCAATCGGGATGCGGCAAAACCAGCACCATGCGCTGCATCGCCGGCCTGGAGGAACCCACCTCAGGGCGGATCATCATCGACGACGTCGTGGTCTTCGACTCCGAAAAGGGCATCAACCTGCCCCCGAACAAGCGCAACGTGGGCATGGTCTTCCAGTCCTACGCCGTGTGGCCCCACATGACCGTGGCCCAGAACGTGGCCTACTCGCTCAAGCAGAAGAAGCTTCCCAAGAGCGAGATCGATGAGCGCGTCATGGAAGCCCTCACACTGGTGGGCCTGGAGCCCTATGCGGACCGCGGCGCCAGCCTGCTCAGCGGCGGCCAGATGCAGCGCGTCGCCCTGGCGCGCAGCCTGGTGATGCGGCCCAGCGTGCTCATGCTCGACGAACCCCTTTCCAACCTTGACGCCCGCCTGCGGGACCGACTCCGGGTGGAGCTGCGTGAAATCCAGCTCCAGCTCGGACTCACCTGCGTGTACGTCACCCACGACCAGCACGAAGCCTTCGCGCTGGCAGACCGCATCGCGCTGCTCCAGGGCGGCCGCATTGTGCAGATGGGTGCGCCCCAGCACATGTACGAAGCGCCCGCGAGCGCCTCGATCGCGCACTTCCTGGGCGTCTCCAACATCATGGACTGCACCACCGAGGGCACCGCATCCGGGTCCACCACCGCCCGCATCGCCAACAGCGGGCTCACGGTTCAGGCGGCACAGGAAATCAAGGATGCCGGCACCTCCCCCAAGGTCTGTATCCGCGCCGAGGACCTGCAGATCACGGCCGCGCCCACGGAACACCCCAACTCGTGGCCGGGAACTGTACGGGTGGCGGGATTCCAGGGGAACGACATCCGGTACGCGATCCAGTTGGAATCCGGGCCCGAGCTTGACGCCCTGGGCGGGCTGAGGCGCGGAGAGCAGCACAAGGTGGGCGACCGGGTCTGGGTGACCGTCAACCCCCGCGAAGTCCAGATCCTGCCCGCCGAGGTCCTCGCATGAGCCTCAAGACCGTAGCGACCAGCCGGGCCGAGGCCCGCCCCGCACCAAAGCCCGCGCCCCGGGACTACCGCTCTGCCCGGACCATCGCGGGCCTACGGAAGAACACGCCGGGCCTGATCGTCCTGGCCGTCCTCGGCATCCTGATCGTCCTCCCGCTCGCCCTGGTCCTGCTGGCCGCCTTCTCGGACAGCGTTCCCCGGCCGGGCAGCATTTCCCTGGGCGGACTCACGTTGTCCAACCTGGCTCTGCTGGCCACCCCGGAAGCACTCGGGGCGTTGGTCGACTCCCTCATGGTGGGAGCCGGCTCGGCCGTCATCGCCCTGCTCATCGGGGCGTTCCTTGCCTTCGTCTGCGCACGCTCCGACGCGCCCTGGCGGAAGTTCATCTTCTTCATCGGCATGGCACCGATGTTCATCCCCGCACTGGTGGGCGCCCTGGCCTGGTCCCTGCTGTGCTCGCCCAGCGCCGGCTACATCAACATCTTCCTCCGCGACCTGGGCATTGATGCAGCCATCAACATCTACAGCCTTCCGGGCCTGGTCTTCGTCCTGGGCATCTTCTACGCCCCGTACGCCTTCCTACTGCTGCACAGCTCACTGTCGATGATGAACGCAGACCTCGAAGAGGCTGCAACGGTCCACGGTGCCCCGCTCCGCACCATGCTGCGGACCGTCACCCTGCCCCTGGCCCTGCCGGCCATCCTGGGCTCCGCCGTCCTGGTCTTCGCACTGACGATGGAAAACTTCCCCGTGGCCCAGGTCATCGGCAACCCCGCCGGGGTGGACACGCTGCCCACCTACATTTACCGCCTCATGAGCGCGACACCGGCCAGGAGCAACCAGGCCGCCAGCGTCGCCGTCATCCTGACCGTTGCGCTGATGGCCGTGACCCTCATCCAGCAGCGCATCATCAACAAGCGCAAATTCACCACCATGACCGGCAAGGGCAACCGTCCCCGCCAGGTACCGCTGCGCAGGATGCGATGGCCCTTCACCATCATCGCGCTGGCCTACTTCGCAGTCTCGGTGGTCCTGCCCATGCTCGCCCTGCTCGCCGCTTCCATGCAGGCCACCCCGTTCGTGTCCTCCATGTCGCAGCTGCTCGAGGCGAATTCGCTCAGCTTTGCCAAGCTGATCGAAGTCCTCGGATCCAACGATTTCCAGCTCGCGCTCAAGAACAGCGTGCTGGTGGCCCTGATCGCGGCATTCGCCGGCACCACCCTCAGCTTCATCGCCTCCTACATCCGCTACCGCACCAAGTCCAAGGTGGGCCGCCTGATCGAACTGGTCGCGATGACCCCCCTTGCCGTCCCTGCGATCGTCATGGGCATCGGGCTGCTCTGGACCTGGCTGCTGCTGCCGCTGCCCATCTACGGGACGCTGGCCATCCTCGCCGTCGCCTGTGTTGCGGTGTTCATGCCCCAGGGCTACCGCGGTGTATCCGCGTCCATGCTCCAGATGGACCAGGACCTCGAGGACAGTGCCGTCATGCTGGGCGCCGGGAGGACAAGGTCCGTCCTGGACGTCACGCTGCCCCTGATGCGCGTGGGCATCATGTCCTCGTTCCTGCTGTTCCTCATGCTCTCCATGCGTGAGCTCAGCGCCTCCATCTTCCTCTTCACCTCCAACACCCGGATCCTGTCCATCCTCGTGTTCGACAACTTTGACAACGGCCAAAGCCAGGCAGCTGCGGCCGTCAGCGTCCTGTACTGCCTCGTCATCGGAATCCTCGCCGTCATCGCCCAAAAAGTCGGCGGCGAACGCAAGACCAAGCACTGAACCTCACACCCACCTTTGAAAGGGACACCCACAATGAAGTTAGCGTCCAAGCTCCCCGCCCTCACCGCCGCCGGAGTGCTCCTGGCCCTCAGCCTGACTGGCTGTGGAAGCGCTGCCCAGAGTGCCGGCGTCGTCACGGCCAGTGCCGCCGTGAAGACTGATGACGGGCTGGTCATCAACGGCGAATCCATCGCTGACAAGGCCACCTACGAAAAGGCCAAGACCCAGACGCTGTCCCTCTACTCCGGATACACCGATTCCTCTGAGAGCGCCCTGGTGGACGCCTTCACCAAGGACACCGGCATCAAGGTCAACGTCGTCCGCCTCACCCCCAACAAGCTCTCCGAACGCGTGCTCTCCGAGCAGGGCGCGGGCAAGCTCAGCGCCGACGTGATCCGCACCTCCGACTACCGGATCGCCAAGTCCATGGAGGACGCCAAAGTCTGGAAGGCCTACGACGTCCCCGGCGCCTCGGCCCTCAAGGACGTTTCCGTGGACGGTGGCCAGTTCACCCGCATGTTCAACTCGGTGTACACCCTGGGCTACAACACCCAGTTGGTGAAGGAAGCCGATGCCCCCAAGTCGTGGGCAGACGCGGTGGGCGGCAAGTGGCAGGGCAAGATCGGCATCGTGCAGGGCGGCTCGGGCGGCAGCACCGCCGCCCTGAACAGGTTCATGGAAACCAAGATGGGCGGCGACTACTTCGCCAAGTACGCCGCGCAGAAGCCCAAGATTTACGACTCCCTGGGCGCTGAGGCCACCGCCCTGGCCCGCGGTGAGGTGGCCGTGGGCACGGTGACCATCAGCGGTACCAACATCTCGGCCGTGCAGGACAAGGCGCCCGTCAAGTTCATCGTCCCGGAGGAAGGACTGGTCTCCTACGACTACTACCTGGGCATGACGGGCACGGCCGTGAACGTGGAAGCCGCGAAGGTCTTCATGAACTACAACCTTTCCAAGCAGGGCCAGCAGGTCTTCTCGCAGATCGGTGAATACCCGGTCCGCACCGACGTGGCACCGCCCACCATCATGGGCGTGACCCTCCCCGCCGTCGATTCCGGCAAGGTTTACCGGATGCAGAACAGCGACGCCACCACGTACGGCAAGGACGACCTGGCCAAGTGGAACCAGGTCTTCGGCTACACCAAGTAAGCCCGTCATCCCGTGCCTGGGGGCCCGGCCTCCGCCGGGTTCCCAGGCACGGTTTTTTCATCCACTCAACAGGAGCCCCGTGACCGCCCGTGCACTTGCGTTGCCCCGGAATACCTCGTCCCTGCTGGTCCTCCGGGACGGGCAGCGACGAGCATGCGTTTCCCGCGCGGGGCACCAAGGCGCCGGGGCAGTATTTCCTCTACAACAACTGGGATTTCAACGCCGCAGGCGCCATCTTCGCGAAGATCAGCGGGCTGTCCGTCTTCGACGCGTTCGGGAAATACCTGGCCGGTCCGCTGGGGTTTGAAGACTACGACCCCGCACGCCAGCTGATGCTCGGCGACGCCGGAAAGTCCGCCTTTCCGGCCTACCACCTCTTCCTCTCCGCACGGGACCTGGCAAAAATTGGGCTGCTGATGGCTGCTGAAGGGCAATGGGAGGGCGGTCAGCTCGTACCCCGGGAGTGGATCAGGGAAAGCGTGGCCACCCACGTCAGGCGGGCAGACATGGCACCGGGTACCGGTTTTGGCAACTGCGGCTACGGCTACCTCTGGTGGCTGCCGCGGGAGGAGAACCCACTGTGGGAGGGAGCCTTCCTGGCAGCGGGGAACTACGGCCAGTTCCTGCTGGTGCTCCCGGCCATCGGCAGCGTCATAGTGCACCGGCGCTTCGTCAGCGACAGCTTCGCCATCGCCCGGAACACGCGTCCGGCAGCTTCGACGGCGTCCCCGGCTCCGGTGACCCACGCCGAGTTCATGGACCTGGCACGTGCGCTGGTTGCCGGCCCGCTGGCCCGGTAGGCGCCAGGAAAGACGGTGCACGACGCCGGCCCCTCCTTTGTCAGGAAGCCGCGCCCTTGGCGATGGAACGGAACACCTTGGTCGCCTGCTGCGCGGCGGGGCTGAGCCTGCGGTTCGCCAGGTGGGCAAGGAGGATGCGCCGCTTCGGGGACCCGGCGAGCGGGACCGCCACGACGTCGGGGCGCAGGGCCGTCAGCGCCAGCCTGGGTGCCAGTGCGATCCCGATGCCTGCCGCCACCATGCCCTGTGTCTCCTGGTAATCGTTGGCCGCGAAGGCGATCCGCGGCTCGAACCCGGCATCGCGGCATACCCGGCTGAGGACGTCGGCCACGGGGTGCTCGTCGCGCACCACCCATTCCTGGTCGCTCAATGCGCCGATGCGGACCGAGCCCAGCTTCGCAATGGGGTGCTCCCGCGGCACCAGCAGCACTGTTGGATCGTTCGTCAGCCTGACCAGGGCGAGGTCAGGGTCCTCGATTTGCTGCCAGGGGTAGTCCCACAGCAGCGTCAGTTCGATCTCGCGCCGCCGCAGCCGTTCCAACAGGCCGTCCCTGCGGGCGCTGACAACCGTCACTGCCACCTCAGGGTGGCGGGCGCGGAACGCCAGCACAACGTCCGGCATCAGGGAGGCCCCGCCGGTGGGAAATGTTCCCAGCCGGAGCTGGCCCCGCCGAAGGCCCGCGAACTCCCCCATTTCCGCCCGGGCGGCTTCTACAGTCCTGTCGATGTCGTCGGCGTAGTGCAGCAGGGCGCGCCCCGCCTCGGTCAGGACCACGCCGCGGGGATGGCGCTCGATGAGGACTACACCCATCTCCTGCTCGAGTTTCGCGATCTGCTGCGAGACCGCCGAGGTGGTGAAGGAAAGTGCGGCAGCAGCGGAGGTCAGGGAGCCGGAACGGCCCACCTCGCGAAGCACATGGAGCCGGTGGAGATCGAGGATTGCCATGCACTGAGTTTAGCAAAACTAGATAGTTGTCCATTTATTTGCGATTGTGCTGAAGGCAACAATCCCGGATCGTAGAAGTACAAGGTGCTGTGAAGTAGAGCACCTGCAAGTTACGAGGGAGAAATACAGTGGGACTCAAAGGACATTGGTACCGGGGCGGCACCAGCAAGTGCTGGCTCTTCGATGCCAGGGACGTGGCCCTCCACGCCCCCACCCGCGAGGAAATCCCCGCACTGCTGTCCGCCGCCTTCGGCGCAGCGGACGCGCGGCAGCTGGACGGCGTCGGCGGCGGAACGTCCACCACGTCAAAGGCTGCAGTCATCTGGGCAACGCCGGGTGCCGAGGCAGACCTTGACTACCTCTTCGCCCAGGTGGGGATCGGTGACCCTACCGTTGAACTCGGCTCCAACTGCGGCAACTGCGCCACCGCCATTGCCCTGTTCGCAGTTCAGACAGGCATCGTTGAAGCCCAGGACGGCATGACGAAGGTCCGCATGCGCCACGTCACCTCCGGCGCAGTGCTCAGCGGAACGGTTCCCACCCCCGGCCGGCACATTCCCAAGTCCGGCCTGGCCAGGGTTCCGGGCAGCAGCGCGGCCGGCGTTCCCGTCAGCCTCTCGTTCCATGGCCCCTGGGGCCAGAACACGGGTGCACTCCTGCCCACCGGCAACGCGGTGGACCAGCTCGAGGTGAACGGCGCCACGCTCAGCGCCACGATGGTGGACGCAGGCGCCCCCGCCGTACTGCTCGCAGCCGACGAGGCCGGCGTCGATCTTTCCTCAATGACGGACACCCTCAACGGCCAGCTGCCCGCCCTCATTGCGGCACGGGCATCAGCGGGCCTCATCATGGGCCTGCGGAAGCCTGAGGATCCGCCCCAGAACGCTGTTCCGAAAGTGGGTGTTGTGGCGCCCGCCGGTGACTACACGGCAGCAGACGGAACAACCATCACCGCCGACAGCCATGACGTCCGGGTGCGGATGCTGTCAATGCTCGCGCCCCACCCGGCCATCGGCCTGACATCAGCCGTGGCGGTTTCCCTGGCAGCCTCGCTCCAGTCGTCCGTCGTGGCAAGCGCGGCAGGCCAGGCACCCACCAGCCCCGGTAGCCCCCGCGTGCTGCGGATAGGAACGCCGGCCGGCGTCATCACCGCCGAAATCATCTCCGATGACGCCGGCACCGCCAGCGAAGTGGCTCTCCACCGGGCAGCCCGCCACATCGCTACCGCAGATATCGATGTGGCCGCGGCCGCTGAGCTGTCCGCCTAACCACCCTCTCTTTGCCCCATCATTAATGGGGCCGCACTAAGCAGGAAGTTGTTCAATGAAGATCAAATCCATCCTCGGACACCTGTATGTCCAGGTACTTATCGGAGTTGCCCTCGGCGTCGTTGTAGGCGCCCTGTGGCCGGACCTCGGCGCATCGCTCAAGCCCATCGGCGACGGTTTCGTGAAACTTGTGAAGTTCATGATCGCCCCCATCGTGTTCTGCACCATCGTCGGCGGCATCACCTCCCTGCGGGACACCAAGAAGGTGGGCCCCACCCTGGTCCGTTCGCTTGGACTGTTCTACGCCCTGACGGCGCTCGCCCTGGCCCTGGGCCTGGGAGCCGTGATGCTGTTCCAGCCGGGAGCGGGCATGCACATCGACCCGACCCACCTTGATTCATCGGTGGCCCAGAAGTACACCACCCAGCTGCCGAGCAGCAACCCTGTGGACTTCATCCTGAGCATCATCCCCACCACGTTCGTGGGCGCCTTCGCCGACGGTGAAGTCCTGCCCGTGCTGGTGATTGCGCTGCTCTGCGGATTCGCCTTCAGCAAGCTCGGCGCACCGGGCCAGCTGGCCCTGAACGTTGTCAACAGCTTCAACAAGCTGCTCTTCATCATGTTCGGCTACATCATGAAGGTGGCTCCGCTGGGAGCCTTCGGCGCCATGGCATTCACCGTGGGCAAGTACGGCGCCCACTCCATCGGAAACCTCGGCATGCTGATCCTGGCCTTCTACGCCGCCTGCATCGTCTTCGTGGTGGTCGGCCTGGGCATTCTGGCAAAGGTGACCGGCTTCAGCCTGTGGCAGATCCTGCGCTACTTCAAGGACGAATTCCTGATCGTCCTCGCCACGTCCTCCAGCGAGCCGGTGCTGCCGCGCCTGCTGTCCAAGCTTGAGCGGATCGGCTGCGACCGCAGCGTTGTGGGCCTGGTGGTCCCCACCGGCTACTCCTTCAACCTCACCGGCACCGCCATCTATCTCACGCTCGCCTCCATGTTCATTGCCCAGGCCTGCGACATCCACCTGAGCTGGGGCCAGATCCTGCTGATGCTCGGCATGATGCTGCTGACCTCCAAGGGCGCGGCCGGCGTCACCGGAAGTGGTTTCGTGGCCCTGGTGGCGACCCTGACGGTCATGCCCACCCTTCCCGTGGCCGGCGTGGCCCTCATCGTTGGCATCGACCGCTTCATGAGCGAGGCCCGCGCCCTGACCAGCACGGTCTGCAACATCGTCTCCTGCGTGGCAATCGCCAAATGGCAGGGTGAGCTGGACATGGCCACGCTGCGCTCCGAGCTTCAGGCAGGCTTCGTGCCCACCGAAGCGGAGAAGGTGCAGCTCGCCGAGCCGGCCCTGGTGCACTAGCCAGACCGCAGGCCACCGCCCCCAACGTTTGCCCGGGACCCCAGCGGGGGTCCCGGGCAAACGTTTGAAGGGGGTACTACTTCAAAATCCCACGGAAAGGACCCGGAAATGAGTGAGCGCCAAACGGAGCAGGAGTCAGCAGAGGACTGCGACGCCGGCACCTGCTTTTACTGCCAAAGCCCCGAAACCGATTAGGGGCTTATTGCCCGCCGGACAGCCTGCGCCAGGGCGCGTTGTCAGTGCATCCTCTTCCGTGTTCCTTCCGCCAAAACCCCTTCCTGGTGCCCGTCCTGCGGGGTGCCGCCTCTCACCGGCCTGTCGCCGCCGCGCCGCAGGCTCAGCATCACCAGGCCGGCAGCGAGCAGGCAACAGGCCAGGAAGATGGACGTGGCAAGGAAGCTGCCGTGCGTCAGGTCCTGCAGGTACCCTCCCACGTAGGGTCCGACGAAGCCGCCGAGGTTGCCCACCGCATTGATCAGGCCCATGGCGGTGCCGGCCACAGCCACCGGCATCGCACGGGACGCGGAAGCCCAGAACGGGCCGTCGTAGGCCAGGGCGCCGGCGACCGCGATGCTGATCAGGGTGACCGCAAGGAACGGAATGTTATCCCCGGTTGCCACCGAGAGCACCAGCGTGACAGCACCCACGGCCATCGAGAGGAGCACGTGGGTGGAGTAGCGGCCCGTGCGGTCGGCTGCCTTGGCGTTGTACCAGAGGCCCACCATGGCCAGCACATACGGGATGGCGGTGATGAGGCCAACCTCCATTGAGGACCCGGAAGTGATCGTCTTGATCACGTGGGGGAGCCAGATATTGATGCCGTAGAAGCCAATTTGGATGAGGAAGTACACCAGGGTCAGCCGCCACACCACTGAATTGGATATGACGTGGCGCAGTCCCAGCTTTTCCTGCTGTGGATGTGCCGCCGCATCAGCAGCAAGTCCGTTTTCGATGTACTCCCGTTCCTGGACGGAGCACCACTTGGCTTCCCGCGGGTGGTCGGCGATCAGGGCCCACCACAGTGGTGCGGCGATGACGAACGGGAAGATACCTTCGATGATGAAGAGCCACCGCCAATCCGAAAAGGACAGGATCCAGCCCGAGAGGGGCGCGGTGATGATGGAGGCGATGGCGATGTTCATCATCCAGAACGCGTAGGCCCGGGCGCGTTCAGCGGCCGGGAACCAGTGACTGATCAGGACAAGGATGGCAGGCCAGATCCCGGCCTCGGCGACACCGAGGAAGAAGCGCACCACCAGAAGTTGGGTGAAGTCCTGGATGAATCCGGAAAGGACAGCCAGCACGCCCCAGATGAGCACCATGATGCCGACGAACTTCTTCGCACTCCAATGTTCGGCAAGGTGACCGCCTGGTATCTGCAGCACCAGGTAGCCGATGAAGAAGATGCCGGCCGCCAGTCCCTGCTGGGCGGCATCAATGCCCAGGTCCTGGTGGAGGCCGTTGAGGGCGAACCCGATATTGGTCCTGTCCATGAACGAGATGATGTAGACGATGATTGCGACGGGAATCAGCCGCTTCCACCGTGCATTGCCCACCGCAGGGGCGGACGTCACGCTGCGTGCCATCAGAATTGCTCCTTCGCAATATGTGGCTTATCAGATCGCGCCCCAGCACGCTGTTGCTCTCCCGCGGACCCCGGCGGGCCCGCATTCCGCCAGCGGACGGAACGAGCAGGACTTTGCGGGGCCACCATGAGCACGGCGGCGGCGGAACATCCAGCGCCGCCGGCCAACCGGCGGTCCCCGCAGCGGACTACGCTTTTTATTTAATTGCAACTATTGCGTTTTAGCAAGGGATGGATGCTCACCGTGAAGGCATTCCACTCCTGGGGAAGAAGCACGTGGGCCGCTTGGCCCCATTCCAGTTCTTGCGTATGCGCAATCAACCTCGCTCCACCCCGCCGTGGATGGCCACCATTCCTTACATCCACTGCTCCCACACCGTCAGGTGCAGGATGACCGTTCCCGACGAAGCAGCCCCCGCGGAAGGGTCGACGACGGCACCCGGCCCGCCGCCGTCGTCGTTCCTCCCAGCGAACCTGGCCCAGCGCATCACGCCCCGGCCGCCTCAACAGCCTCATCGGCAGTGCGCCCCGGTGTTTCCAAGCCCAGGTGTTCGCGGAGCGTGCTGCCGCCGTACTCCGTGGGATACACACCGCGTTCCTGCAGCTCCGGCACCAGGTGGTTCACGATGTCATCCAGGCCGGTGGGAATGAGCCAGGGCGAGATGTTGAACCCGTCCACCGCGCCCACCCGGGCGTACTCGGTCAGCTGGTCCGCCACGGCCGTGTAGGAGCCAGTGAACGTGGCATCGATCCGCGCGGTCTTGGAGGTGACGAATTGCCGGATGGACAGCCCCTTGTCCTTGGCCTCCGCACGCCACTGGTCCGCCAGCTGCCGGGCCTTGGCGCCGTGGAAGCCGCTGCCTCGGGTCTCGGACGTCTCCTCCACCACCGGATCGATGTCCGGCAGCGGGCCGTCCGGATCGTAGTTCGATAGTTCGCGGCCCCAGAACTGCTCCAGGTAGGCAATGGCCTGCTGCGGCCCGATCTGCAGGCTCCGCACCCACTCCTTCTTCTCCGCCGCCTCCGCAGCTGTCGGCGCCAGGATGAACTCGCTGGCCGGCATGATCTGCACGGCGTTCGCCCCCCGGCCAGCGGCCACGGACCGCTGCACCAGGTCCTTGCGGAACTCCACGGCGTCATCGAACTTCGGATGCGCCGAGAAGATCACGTCCGCCTGGCGGGCGGCGAAGTTCCGCCCCTCCGGCGAATCCCCGGCTTGGAACAGCACCGGCCGGTACTGCCCGCTCCGCGGCAGCCTCGGCGTCACGTCCACCGTGTAGTGCCGGCCCTGATGAAGCACCCGGCGGCCCGGACCGTCCGGCTTCTCCCAGGAATCCCAGATCCGCTTGGCCGTCTCCACGAAGGCCTCCGCGTGCCTGTAGCGGTCCGCGTGGTCCAGGTAGCCGCCGCGGCGGAAGTTCGCCCCGGTCCAGGCGTTGTCCGTGGTCACGATGTTCCACGCGGCACGGCCGCCCGAGATCAGGTCCAGCGAGGCGAGCCGGTGCGCCAGGTCCGCGGGGTCGTTGTACGTGGTGTTCTGGGTGGCCACCAGGCCGATGTTCCTGGTGACCGAGGCCAGGGCGGCGAGCATGGTCTGCGCGTCCGGGCGGCCCGCCACATCCAGCGCGTGCGGGCGGCCCAGATGTTCCCGCAGGCGGAGCCCCTCGCCCAGGAAGAACGCGGCGAAGAGCCCCCGCTCCGCGGTCTGGGCGATGCGGCGGAACGATTCGAAGTCCGTCTGCGAACCCGATTCCGCCGCTTTCCAGATGGTGCCGGAGTTGACCCCCTGGAAGAAGACACCGAACTGGATCTGGCCGGACGGCGTGAAGGCTTCGGATTTAGCACGGGTGTGCTGTGTCATGGTTTTCCCCTTAGTGTCGTACGCCGGCGGGCGCTGCGGAGGCGGGTGCATAGCGGCTGGCCGGGCGCTCCAGGCCCAGCAGGTCGCGGAGCGTGCCGTCCCGCACCACAGGCCGGAGCGCCCCGCGGCGGCGGAGTTCCGGCAGGACCAGCCGTCCCAGTTCTTCCAGGTCCACAACGAGCGACGCCGGGTGCAGCCGCACGCCGTCGGCCTCCTTCAGAAGTTCTGCCAGGAAGTCGGTGAGACCGGCTGCAGAACCGGCAAAAGCCGCGCGGCCGCCGTCGAGCACGGCAACGCGCGAGGCCGCAGCCTGCCCGCGGGCGTCCAGGACCACGTCGAGTTCGGCAACAACCGCAACGCCAACGCCCACCCGATCGCGGACGTCACGGACCTCGGCAGCCAGCAGCTCGGGCGTCGGTGCGGACACCAGCACGCCGTCCACGGCGTCAGCCGACACTTCACCGAGCAGCGACGCCGGCACCAGCACCGGCAACTGCCCCTGCAGCGGCCGCGGAATAATGGAGGGCCCCTTCACCGAGTACCCGGCACCGGCAAAATCGGCAGGCGTCTCAAAATCGACGTAGTGCAGCTTATCCACGTCGATGTACCGGCCGGTGGCAACATCGCGGATCACGGCGTCGTCCTCCCAGGAGTCCCACAGCCGGCGGGACACCTCGATGGACGCCGCGGCTTCCTGGCCCAGTGCCGCACCCGTCACGGAAGAGCGTCCGACGGCGGCGGCTGCTTCAGGCGATTCGGCCGCGGTGACGACCCACCCGGCCCTGCCGCCGGACACGTAGTCCAGGCTGGCCAGCTGGGTGGAGATGTGGAACGGCTCGGTGTACACCGTGTCCACCTCCGGGACCAGCGCAATGCTGCGCGTCACCGGCGCCGCGAAGGCCGCCCGCTGGAGCGCGTTGGCCCGGCCAGGCGCAGGAGCGTCGGTAAACGTGGCCGCGTGGAAGCCCGCCGACTCGGCGGCCAGCACTGCGCGGGTGATGTCCGCGCCCGCCCAGCCGGTGCCGTCGAGCTCGATGGCAAGGAAACCCGGCCGGCTTGTGTGTTCTGCGTTCATGATGCCTTTCCTGACGGTGACGCGGCAGCCGTGGCCGTTGCCTGTGTGGCCGCGTAGTTTTCCGCTGTGATGGTCCTGGACTCCGGCAGCGCTTCCTCGGACAGGCCCCAGCGCTCCAGCACCTTCCCGTAGGAGCCGTCCTTGATGACCTCGTTGAGGGCCTCGGAGATCACCGGCGCCAGCCCGTTCCCGCGCAGGGTGGTGGCGGCCACCAGGGTTTCGGACGGCCAGCCGGCGTTGACCTTGCCCACCACCTTCAGGTCGTCCCGGGTGTTTTCCCGGTACACGGTGGACGGGTACGGCGCGATGTTGAGATCCGTCCGGCCGGAGGAGAGCGCCAGGATGGTGTCGGCGTCGGACGAGTAGTACTGCAGCGTGGCCGGCGCCTTGCCCCTGGCCTCGAGCTCCTTGTTCCAGGCCAGCAGGATCTTCTCCTGGTTGGTGCCCGAGCCTACGGAGACCTTCAGGCCGGAGATGTCATCCGCGCCCTTGATGTCATAGGTGGAGGACTCTTTCGCCTCAAAGCCCATGTAGGCGGCCCGGTAGCTGGCGAAGTCGAACAGCTTCACCCGGTCCTTGTTCACGCCCACGTTGGAGAACACAGCCTCGAAGTCGCCGGACTGGGTCTTCAGCGGCCAGTTCTCCCAGGACGTCACCTGGACATCCAGCTCCAGGCCCAGCTTGTCCGCCACCAGCTGGGCGATGTCCAGCTCGGAGCCGATCGGCGTCTTATCGTCCGTGGCGTGGAAGGACAGCGGGATGGACCCTGCCGTGGTGGCCACGGTCAGCTTGCCGTCCTTGCTGATCAGCGCGGGAACCTTGGCGGCGAGCGCCGGGTCCTTATCAGCCCGGATGCGCTGCTGGTCCGGTGAGGTGTTGTAGACCACGCCGTTGCGGGCCGCCGTCGTCTGCGTGCCGCCGCTGGGGTTGCCCGCGGCGGAGGCACCGGGGTCTGCGCAGCCGGCCAGCGCGGCGGAACCAAAGAGTGCGGTGCCAAGGAGTACGACGGCGGGACGCACCGGGAGTGCGCGGCTGCGGCCGGGGCCGCTGGGAGGGAAAGCCATGGGGATTCCTTAGATGTTGAAAGCCGGTTCGAGCACTTTGGAGAAGAAGCTCCGGGTGCGCGGTTCCTGCGGGTTGCTGAAAATCTGTTGCGGTGTGCCCTGTTCCACGATCTGGCCCTGGTCCATGAACACCACGGTGTCCGCCACGTCGCGGGCAAAGCCCATCTCATGGGTGACGATGATGAGCGTGGTGCCGGACGTGGCGAGTTCCCGGATCACATCCAACACCTCGTTGACCAGCTCGGGGTCCAGGGCGGAGGTGGGCTCGTCGAACAGCAGGATCTTGGGGTCCAGTGCCAGGGCGCGGGCAATCGCGACACGCTGCTGCTGGCCGCCGGAGAGTTGCCGGGGATAGGCGTCGGAGCGGTCCTTGAGGCCCACGCGGTCCAGGAGTTCCAGGCCGCGGCGGCGGGCTTCCTCCTTGGAGCGTCCCTGCGCCACGACGGGGGCTTCGGCCACGTTCTCCAGCGCGGTGAGGTGCGGGAACAGGTTGAAGTTCTGGAACACCATACCGATCCCGGTGCGCTGCTTCAGGATCTCCTTTTCGCGCAGTTCGTACAGCCGGTCGCCGCGGACCTCGTAGCCCACCAGCTGTCCGTCGATGGTGATGTGGCCGCCGTCCACTTTCTCCAGGTGGTTGATGGTACGCAGCAGGGTGGACTTGCCGGAGCCGGAGGGCCCGACAATCACGGCCACTCCCCCGGGTTCCACGGTGAGGCTGACGCCCTTCAGGACTTCCGTGGCACCGAAGGATTTGCGGACCCCGGTGATCTCCACCAGGCCGCGGGTGGCTCTGGGGGCGGTGAGGGTGTTCGTCATCAGAGGTTCCTCCGGTTGGGGACTGCCGCGTGGGTGGCGAAGAATTTGCGGGCCTTCTGCAGGGGCGTCAGCGGCAGGTTCCGCACCGCGCCTCTGGAGTAGTGCCGTTCGATGTAGTACTGGAAGACGCTCAGCACGGAGGTGATCGCGATGTACCAGAGCGTGGCCACCAGCAGCAGCGGCAGGACCTGCTGCGTGCGGTTGTAGATGACCTGGACGGTGTAGAAGAGCTCGGAGTAGGCCAGGACGTAGACGATCGAGGTGCCCTTGACCAGGCCGATGATCTCGTTGAACGCGGTGGGCAGAATGGCGCGCATGGCCTGCGGCAGGACGATCCGGGTGGAACGGCGCCAGGCCGGGATGCCCAGCGCGGCCGCGGCCTCCAGCTGGCCCTGGTCCACGGACAGGATGCCGCCGCGGATGATCTCCGCCGAGTAGGCGGCCTGGTTCAGGGTCAGCCCCAGCACTGCTGCCGCAAACTGGCTGATCAGCGTGGTGGTCTGGACCTCGAAGAACCGGACATCGGTGAACGGGATCCCCAGGCTGATCTTTTCGTACAGGTAGCCCAGGTTGTACCAAAGGAGCATCTGCACCAGCAGCGGCGTGGATCGGAAGATCCAGGAGAACGTCCAGGACACCGAGACCAGCAGCGGCGACGCGGACAGCCGCATCAGTGCCAGGATGAAGCCGAGCACAAACCCGAGGATGCCGGAGATGGCAGTCAGCTTCAGCGTCTCCACGAGGCCGTTCACCACGGACTGGGCGGTGAACCATTGCGCCACCACGCCCCACTCCCAGCGCGGGTTGGTGGCCAGCGACCACGCCACCGCCAGGACGCCAAGCGCGACGGCGGCAGTCCCCACCCAGCGCCACGGATGCTTTGCTGCCACCACCGGGTAGGACGAGTAGTCCTTTGCCACCCGGGCCGCGTCCTTTGCCGGGGGCACTTCCGCCGCCGCCGGCTGCGGTTGTTGTGACTGCGCCACTTTGGTTGCTGCTGAACTCATGCGCCACCTCGCTTCTCGTCGTGGGTTTGATGTTTCGGGCCGCTCCGGCCCCGGGGTTGGCTGCAAATCTAGGACCGGCCGGAACGGGCCAGCAAGGCGGGAGGTTGCATATGTTCACGGGGCTTCGCGCGGCGTCATGAGTCCATTTCTTGCGTCTTTTGACCTGCCGTGACGCGGGATTAACGGCCGTGACCAGGGCCTCGACCCCCGTCGTCACGGCTGCCTAGCATGGGCACTCAATCCCATCCCCCACCGTCAGGAGCACCCATGCCAGCGAATGTCCCGGCCGTCGTCTTCATCGGCGGCGGACCGCGCACCGCCGGACTCCTGGAACGGATCGCGGCCAACCGTCCGGACGTCTTCGCGGGCCCGCTGCGGATCCACGTGGCGGACATCACCATGTTCACGGACGAATCGGTGGACTGCGAGGGTCCCGCGGTGCCAGGACCAGGCCTGGCCGGGTGGGCCGCCGGCGTGCTGGACGCTTCCATCATCGATGTTCCGGATTTCCCGCGGCCGCTGTGGAAGCAGCTCCGCACCCTGACCGGCAGCACCTTCCCCACCCGCCAACTGCAGAGCCAGTACCTCGAGTGGTTCTTCCGCCGCGCGTCCCGGTCGCTGGGCCGCAGCGTGACGGTGCACCGGACCACAGCGGTGGGCATTGCCGCTGCGGATGGCGGCGGGCACGTGGTGGAGCTCGCCACTGGCCGGACACTCCACGCCGACATTGTCGTCTGCGCCCTGGGGCACACGGACTCCCGCCCTGACGCCGTTTCCGCCAGGTTCGCGGACTTCGCCGCCCGGCACGGCGGCTACCACGCGGCACCCAGCTACACCACCGACGTCGACTACTCCCCGATTGCCCCGGGGCAGGACGTGATTGTCTCGGGCATGGGACTGGCGTTCGTGGACCTGCTGGCCCTCCTTATGGAGGGACGCGGCGGCAGGTTCCAGGAAACGTCCGACGGCAGGCTGCGCTATCTGCCGTCCGGACGGGAACCACGGCTGTGGGCCGGGTCGCGGCGCGGGGTGCCGTACCACTCCAAGATCTCCACCACGCTGCGCGGCCAGGTGCCCGGGCCGTTGCGGTTCTTCACGGCTGCTGCCGCGGACGCCCTCCTGCTGCAGCACGGAGAGCTGGACTTCCGGGAGCACCTCTGGCCGCTCATCGCGAAGGAAGCCGGGCACTGGTACTACCGGGAGCTCCTCACCGGCAGCCCTGAACGGGCAGCCATGGAATGGGAGGTGTTTGCCGCCCGTTATTCGGAGATGGACTGGTACAGCGGCGAGCGCGCGGACCTCGTTTCCGCTGCGGTTCCCGAGGCCGGGCTGCACCTGGACCTGGAGCGGCTGGACCAGCCCTTCGACGGACTCCGCTTTGCCGGCCACCAGGAAGTGCAGGACGCGGTGGCCGGCTACATCGAACACGACCTCGCGCTCCGGGACAGGCCGGACCACCCGGAAACCCTGGCCTTGTTCCTCGCCCTGCTGCACGTATACATGGAGGTGGGACGCGTGGTCCCGCCGGAACGGTTGAACGCCCGCTCCCAGCAATTGATCCATGGCTGGTGGCACGGCTTCTTCAGCTTCGTCGACTCCGGTCCACCGCCGCACCGCCTCCGCCAGATGCTGGCACTGCACCGGGCGGGCCTGCTGCAGTTCCTTGGCCCCGGCCTGGAGGTCGCCCTGGATGAGGCAACCGGGACCTTCCGGGCCACCTCGCGGCAGTCTGATGTCTCCGTGACTGCCACGGCCCTGGTCGAGGCGCGGTTGCCGTCCACCTCGGCGGCCCGCTCACTCAACCCCGCGCTTGCCTCGCTGCATGAGAGCGGGTTGGGGAGCGAACAGCAGCTGCTGACCTCCGATGGCATCCACGCCACCGGCAAGCTGCTGGTCTCCGCGCAGCACCACGTGGTGGACGCCAACGGAGAGCCGCAGGCTACCCTCTTCGGCATCGGCCCCGGAACATCCGGTTGGGGCGCCGGCGCCTTCGCCCGGCCCAACACCAATGCCGCGCCGTTCCGGGAAAACGACGCGCTGGCACGCACCATCCTCGGCGTTGCCCGGGACATCGCCGTAGTTTCAGAACCAGCCGCCGCCGGAAGAAATTGACCAGTGACAAGGAAGAACCAGTGACCGCAGAACCGGACCTCCGTCCCAGCCCTCTCCACACAGAACCCCTTGGCCCCAAACCCCTCGATCCCGCCAGGCTCGCGGTCCTCAGCCTGCCCATGCACGATCCGCGGGTCCGCCCGCTCTTGGATGAGCTCGCCGTCGAATACGACACCCGCTACGGGGACCTGTTCGGGCGCAGCGCCGCCGCGGACGAACTGAACCGCTACCCGGCCGCGGAATTCGAGGAACCCAACGGGGCGCTCCTGGTGGTCCAGGAGGACGGCGAGTCGATCGCGGGCGGCGCGTTCCGCCGGTACGACCACACCACCGCGGAACTGAAGCGGATCTGGACCCACTCGGGCCACCGCCGTCGTGGTTTGGCCCGCCTGGTGCTGGCCGAGCTCGAAGCGCTCGCCACCGCCCGGGGCTACACCCGTCTGTACCTCACCACGGGGCCACGGCAGCCGGAAGCCAAGCAGCTCTACCTGGCCACGGGTTACCAGGCGCTGTTCGACGTCGACGCCGATCCGGAGAGCATCGGGCCGCTGGCGTTCACCAAGGAACTCCCGGCAAGCTGACCGGTCCGGATCCGGGACGGCCGGGGCCGCCGCCGCTAAGCTGGCGCCATGGCCACGAAAACCACAGCAGAGAAGCTTGCCACCATCCAGAAGGGCTACACGCTGGAAGGTGCCACCATCGAACTGGGAGCCGCCATCATCGACGGCGAACTCCACAAGGACGCGCCGGTGCGGCTGCCGCTGGCCATGATGAACCGCCACGGCCTGGTGGCCGGAGCCACCGGTACGGGCAAGACCGTCACCCTGCACATGATGGCCGAGCAGCTGTCCACAGCCGGCGTTCCCGTGTTCCTGGCCGACATCAAAGGCGACCTGTCCGGGCTGGCGACTGCCGCCGTCGGCAGCGACAAGCTCAAGGCCCGCACAGACAGCATCGGCCAGGCCTGGGAGGGCAAGGCGTTCCCGGTGGAGTTCCTGGCACTGGGCGGCGACGGCAACGGTGTGCCGGTCCGCGCCACCGTCACCTCCTTCGGGCCCATCCTGCTCTCGCGGATCATGGAACTGAATGACACGCAGGAATCAAGCCTGCAGCTGGTCTTCTATTTTGCCGACAGGAACGGCCTGGAACTGACCGACCTCAAGGACCTGCGAGCCGTCATCCAGTTCCTCACTTCGGACGAGGGCAAGGACAAACTCGAGGAACTCGGCGGCCTGTCCAAGGCAACGGCCGGCGTAATCCTGCGCAAGATCGTGAACCTGGAGGCGCAGGGGCTGGAAAAGTTCTTCGGGGAGCCGGAGTTTGATACCGCCGAACTGCTGCGCACCGCCCCTGACGGCCGCGGAGTGGTCACCTGCCTGGAGCTGCCCACCCTCCAGACCAAGCCAATGCTGTTCTCCACCTTCCTGATGTGGCTGCTCGCCGATCTGTTCGAAGACCTCCCCGAGGCCGGCGACCTGGACAAGCCCAAGCTGGTGTTCTTCCTGGACGAGGCACACCTGCTCTTCAATGGCGCCACCAAAGCCTTCCTGGACGCCATCACCACCACCGTCCGGCTGATCCGGTCCAAGGGTGTGGGCATCTTCTTCGTCACCCAGACCCCCAAGGACGTCCCCGCCGATGTCCTCGGCCAGCTGGCCAACCGGGTGCAGCACGCCCTGCGCGCGTTCACCCCGGAGGATGCCAAGGCGCTCAAGGCCACGGTCTCCACCTTCCCGCTCAGCGATTACGACCTGGAAGAGACGCTGACCTCGGCGGGGATCGGCGAGGCCGTCATCACCGTCATGAACGAAAAAGGCGCCCCCACGCCGGTTGCCCTTACCAGGCTGCGCGCACCGGAGTCCCTGATGGGCCCCAGCGATGAGGCCCTGGTCCGCAGCACGGTGGCCGGCTCCGCCCTTCTGGGGAAATACGGAACTGCTGTGGACAACGTGTCGGCGTACGAGAAGCTCACCGGCAAGGCCGCGGCACCCACTGGTCCGGCAGCCCCTGGGTCTGCTGCCGGCACGCCCGCCTCCGAGGCGCCTGCTGCCTCGCCTTATGACGTGGACGCCGAGGCCCGGCGGATCGAGGAGGAAATCCTGGGCCGTCCCAGCAGCAGGCCGCCGCGGACGTCCCAGCCCCGGCAGCCGGAGCCGCAATCCGGCGGCATGATGGGTGACCTGGGTGGTGTACTTGGTGGCGCCCTGGGCGGCGGGTTGAAGAGCATGGCCCGGTCCATGGGTACCCAGCTGGGCCGCGAACTGCTGCGCGGGGTGTTCGGCACCTCGTCCAGGCGACGTCGCCGCTGACCCTGCCGCCGGTGCCCCCGGAGGCGGCCCAAGGCTGCGGCTGACGCCGTCCCCGCGGGCCGTCGTCGGGCATTAGTCGGGTGGTGCCCCGCACAATAGGGGGGACACCAACTTTAGAGTGCGTCCGCACTGACGTTACTGTGTAGAACGTGCAGATGAGTCAAGCGTTGGTGAGGATCGCAGCCGGATGGCTGCTGGGCCTCATGCTTGCCGTTGCCGGAGCCATCGTGGCCATCAACGTCGTGAACAATACGGTGGCCAGCCCGCAGCAGCCGGTCCGGGAGTATCTGGATGCCCTGAAGAGCGGCGACGGTGGCCGGGCGCTGGGCCTCCTGCGGGCGGCGGTCCCGCCCAGCAACGCAGCCATGCTTGACGGTGCCGGGCTGCAGACAGCGGCATCGCGCGTGACCAACGTGGACATCGGCGACCCCGAGGAGCGCCCGGGCAACCAGGTGATGGTGCCTATGGAATACACCATCGACGGCAGCCGCCTGCACAGTGAATTCCTGCTGCAGAAAACCGGCACCGAATGGCTCTTCTTCAATACGTGGGCCTTCGTCCCGTCGCGGCTGCCCACCGTGGACATCACCGTGGTCAACGGGAACGAGGCCCAGGTCAACGGTGTCCCGGTGAACATGCCCAACGGCCGCAACTCTTTTGCCGTGTTCTACCCCGGCGAATACGAGGCGTCCCTGGACGGACAGTACTTCTCCGCACCCGCCACCCGGGCCACCGTCACCTCCAAGGACACCCCCGTGGCCCCGCTCAACCTGCTCACCCAGGCCACCGACAAGCTGAAAACGGATGTTGGGGCCAAGGTCCGGGAATTCCTGGACGGCTGCGCGGCGGAGGCCGTCAAGGAACAGAAGCTCCAGCCGGACTGCCCCTTCTATTACGCCAGCAACAACCGGGTCCAGGACGGCACCATCAAGTGGACCGTGACCGAATACCCCAATGTCTCCGTGGAGCCGTTCGACGGCCGCTGGGTGGTGGCCCCGTTGGACGGCAAGGCCAAGGTGGAAGCCCTCCAGCAGAACGCCTTCACCGGGGCCTGGTACCCGCTGGACGCAGAGGTGGACTTCAGCTTCACAACCCGCCTGGACGTATCGGGCGACACGGTCAAGGTCACCCCGCAGCTGAGCTTCTAGGCCCGGCACCCCTGAACGCAGCCGGTAGGCTTCGCGCGTCACGCAGGGCACGCTTTGATCGGGACCGGACACCGCAGCCCTTGACCCTGCAGGACTGATTCGTTGTTCCGACGGTGGTCCTTCTGTACCTGCTTCCACTCAGCGTGGTGCCGTCCATCAAGTTCCACAACCAGCCAGCCGTCCAGCAGCAGATCAACGTACCCAACCCTGTCCAGGTACACCTGCGCCTGGACATGGATGCCGGCTTGGCGGAAGTACGTCCGGGCCAGCGTTTCCAGAAGCGGATCCGCCCCGCCGTCCACCCACCGCAGGACTCCCCGGGCCTTCCCGTTCCGGTTCCCCGGCAACCGCTGACGCAGGAAATCGAGGGTCATCTCACCCGCGATACGGCACACTCCACCATGACCAGTGACTCCGGAAAGGGCAGACAGCGCATGGCATGAATCAAGACATCTGCCAGGGCCGCCACCGGCTGGAAGTGTGGGGGCGGGAGCACGCTCCCCCGCCCACGCCGACAGCAAGGCCGGAACCTATGTGGACAGCGGAGGAACAAGGCAAGTGTCACGCAGGGCATGCTTTCGCGGGCAGCAGGTCACCACATGCCCGGAATTCCAGGGTCGCCGGCAGGCCGGAGACGCGAAAGGCTGCTGCCCGTGACGCGGGGTCACAGGGGCAGCAGCCTTTCAGCAGGTGGGAACGGGCTCAGTCCATGCCGCGGAGGTCCAGGACCAGTTCGGTGTCGCCGTCGGCCTGCAGCACCACCGGGATGCCCCAGTCCTGCTGGTAGAGGTGGCAGGCGGCGTGGTCCGGGATCTCGCCGTCCTCGGTTTCGGGTCCGTCGCAGGCAGCGGCGCGGGCGGTAATGTGCAGCACGCCCTCGAGCACGTCGGGGGAGAGCTCCAGGGTCCGCAGCAGGCCCACCGAGGTTCCGCCGCCGGACACCAGCAGCTCAGGAGGGGTGGAGGAGATCTTCAGCTGGGTGGGGTCGCCCCAGCGGTCATCGAGCTTCTGTCCCGTGGGGGCGGTGAAGCGGACGGTCAGCTCCAGCGCGCCGGGAGCCACGGGGCTCTTGGGCCGGTGGGTCTGGGAGGCGCCCTCGTCCACCTGCTGCGCTTCCTTGGGGATGGGCACGTACACCAGCTGGTGCTTGTTGGCTTCAACCACTACCAGCAGCGGCTCCGAGCCCACGGACTGCGTGTGGTCCACAATCACGTCGGACGGCTCGGCGAGGCCGCGGGCCAGCGTGGACACGGTGCCGGACGCGGGGTCGTAGCGGCGCACGGCTCCGTT
This sequence comes from Pseudarthrobacter sp. NPDC080039, assembly GCF_040702335.1. Lineage (NCBI taxonomy): Bacteria > Bacillati > Actinomycetota > Actinomycetes > Micrococcales > Micrococcaceae > Pseudarthrobacter > Pseudarthrobacter sp. NPDC080039. The sequence goes on from NZ_JBFBKY010000015.1 coordinate 89,767, forward strand.
GTAGGTGTCCGCGATGGCCACGGAGCCGTCGGGCAGGACGGTGACGCCCAGCGGATGCTGGAGGCGGGCTTCGGCGGCGGGGCCGTCGCGGAAGCCAAAGTCGAACAGGCCCTTGCCCACGGCGGACTCCACGGTGATGGACGCGTCGTCAGCGATGACCAGCTTGCGGAGGGCTGAGGTTTCGGAGTCCGCCACCCAGATGTTGCCGTCCGCGTCCTCGGCCAGGCCGGAGGACTGGGCGAACCAGGCCTCGTGGGCGGGACCGTCCAACAGCCCTTCCAGGCCGTTGCCGGCGATGATGGACACCGCGCCGGTGAGGGGGTCGAAGCTGAAGATCTGGTGCGTGCCGGCCATCGCCACCACCACGGCATTCAGCTTGCGTGACCACACCACGTCCCACGGCGAGCTCAGCGCCACGTCCAGCGGGTCGTTGCCCAGGGAGCCGCTGAAGCCGGCGCCTTCCTCGTCAACGCGCGCCGGACCGGTCTCCAGCAGGCGCTGGATGCCGTTGCCGGCCAGGGTGGAAGCCTTGCCGTCCGTGAGCGAGAGTCCGCGCAGGCGGTGGTTGACCGAGTCGGCAATGACGACGTCGTAGCCCGCCTTGGCTGCCACGTCTTCAGGCAGCAGGACCAGGCCCTGCGGCTCGTTGAACTGCGCGCTGGCGGTATCCCCTGCTGCCGGGCCGTCGGCGTAGCCTTTGGTGCCCGAACCGAAGGTGGCCAGGACGGTGTCGAAGTCGGTGCCGAGTTCCACCAGGCGGTGGTGGCCGGTGTCGGTGACCAGCCAGGACCCCTTCTCCGCAGCAGCGTTGGCCGGTGCACCTGCTGGCGAGCCGCCGTCGGCCGTTCCAGCCAAGGAAGCCGAACCGCGGCCCGGCGGCAGGAACAGTGCCTTGCCGGGGAAGCGGAGGGTGCCGGACGTCGCCTCGGGGGCCACGTATGGGCCGGACCCGCGGTGGAGGGTGCCCTTTGCCTCATGCTCGGCGATCAGTTCAGGGATCAGCACGGCGAGTCCGTCGGCGTGCCCCTCGCCGGAAAGGTGCGCAACGATGTAGCCCTCAGGGTCGATGACCACCAGGGTGGGCCAGGCGCGGGCGGTGTACGCCTTCCAGGTGTCCAGCTCGGGATCGTCCAGGACGGGGTGGTGGATCTCGTAGCGCTCCACGGCAGCGGCCAGCGCCACCGGGTCTGCCTCGTGCTCGAACTTGGGCGAGTGGACGCCCACGGTAACCAGCACGTCCGAGTACTGCTGCTCAAGCGGGCGCAGCTCATCCAGTACGTGAAGGCAGTTGATGCAGCAGAAGGTCCAGAAATCGAGCAGGACGATCTTGCCGCGCAGGGCTTCGAGATCCAGGCTCTTGCCGCCGGTGTTCAACCAGTTGCGGCCCACGAGTTCGGAGGCCCGGACCCGGGCATGGGTGCGTACGGTTTCGCTCATCAGCGTCCTTCCAGCTTGTTGCGTTCAGCCAGCCTGGCATCGCGTTCGGCCAATTTGGCAAACATATCGTTGTAAGCGGTCAGATCGGCGTCATTATTCCTGTCCGCCGCCCGGTCCACGCGTGTGGCCTCCCGCTGGCTTGACCTGGACCACATGACGGCCACGCCGATCGCCACCAGCAGCGTGGGCACCTCGCCGATGCCCCACGCCACGGCGCCGCCGGCCTGCTGGTCCGCCAGGGCCGACGGTCCCCAGGCACGGCCCAGGTTGCCGAAGTAATCCGCGGCCAGCAGCCCGGTACCGCCCATGATGGAGACGCCGAAGAACGCGTGGAAGCCCATGGTGGCCAGGAGCAGCAGCAGCCGCATGGGGTACGGCGCTCGTCGGGGCAGCGGGTCCGTGCCGATCATCGTCAGCACAAAGATGTAGCCGGTCAGCAGGAAGTGCAGGTTCATCAACTCGTGGCCCACGTGATCGCGCATCGCGTAACCGAAGAGGTCCGAGTAGTAGAACAGGATGATGGAACCGGCAAAGTTGGCTGCGGCGAACAGCGGGTGGGTCACCAGCTGCGAGAACTTCGAATGCACGAAGACCAGGATCCATTCGCGCATACCGCGTGAACCGTCCCCGCGGGCGGGCAGTGCACGCAGGGCCAGCGTCACCGGTGCACCAAGCACCAGGAAGATGGGCGCCACCATGGTCAGGGCCATGTGGTCCATCATGTGCGCGGAGAACAGGATGCGGCCGTATACCGACGGCGGCCCGGAGGTGATGTACGTCAGCACCACCAGGCCGATCACCCAGTTCACCGACCGGAACCACTGCCAGGAGTCGCCACGGCGGCGCACCTTGGCCACTCCCATGAAATAGGTGACCAGGCCGAACAGGGCCACGCCGGCCCAGATCCAGTCCAGCCGCCATTCGGTCAGCCACCTTTCGGGCGTCAGTTCCGGGGGCAGCTCGTAGCCGCTGAGGATGAAGGCCGGTGAGGCGTCCGGCGCCAGTTCGGTGGGCTGGGGCGGAGCTGAACGCCCCAGGGCCACCGCGATGCCGGAGGTGACGCCCATGATGAGGAGTTCGGCCAGGATGAGCTGCCACAGAACGCGCCTGGAGGACATGGTGGAGCCCTTGCGGCCCAACTGCGGGATAACCCACTGCCGGTGCATGAAGCCCACCCCGCCCAGCACCACCGCGGCTGCGGTCTTGGCCAGGATCAATTGGCCGTAGGCCGAACCGAAAAGATCTGACCAGCTGGTGACGCGGATGCTGGCGTTGATGACGCCGGAGGCAAAGACCAGGACGAACGCGAAGCCGGCGAGGGTAGAGAACCGGCGGAGCGTGGGTTCGGTGATGTCTGCTGCTGCCCCGGGCTTGGGGCCGGCCAGGATCCCGGACAGCAGGGCCAGGACGATGATGCCGCCCACCCACGTACTGACGCCCACCAGGTGCAGGCCGAGTGAGTTGATGGCACCTTCATGGTCCGACGAACTCGAGGAGTGCCCGATCAGCGCCGTGGGTACCAGCCCACTGAGGGCAAGGATGAGGGTAAGGGCCAGGCCGCCAAGGGAGCGGACGCCGAAGAGGGCTGTTGTCACCACTGCGGCAATGATGACGACGGCGAGCCAGGCCCGGCCCGTTTCGATGTCCGTCATGAAGTACACGAGCGCCTGGGTGAAGGCGGGATCGCTGGACAGCCCCTGCCCCGCTACGTCGGCGTAAGTGAGAACCAGGACAGCGATGGCGGACAACGTCCACACCGCGCCGGCCACGGCTGCCACGGCCAGGGCCCGGGTGAAGGCGGGATGCTCCGGCTCCGCGCCGCCCTGGGTTTCCTTTCCCCGCGGGCTGGGGTTGCGGCCCTTGAGGTTCCTGGGCAGGATTCCGACGGCGAAGATCAGGCCTCCGACGACGGTCGCCAGGGACACGTTGTGGATGGCCTTGCTGACGGGAAGCCCCCAGCGGACCAGGGCGCCGGGATCGGCCACGCTGCGGGCTGCTGCCGCGCCGGAGAAGATCAGCGCGGCTGCGAGGCCCAAGAAGAGCGCTGCAAGCCCTGCCAGCTGCCACGGCAGCGTGATCCCCCGGGCTCCGGCGTCCGGGACCGCAGCTCCCTTGCCGGGATCGGACCGGGGAGGGGTGGAACGAGGTTTTGCGGCAGAAGACACCACTCCATTGTCCGCTACGCCTGCCCGGGCCGCGAATCCGGGTTAAACGCCAAGGAGCGGCAACCAGCTGGTTGCCGCTCCTTTTCCATCCGGCTGCCTGCCGGACGGACGGGTTCTACTTCTTGGAGACAGCAGCCTTCAGCTTGGAGCCGGCGGTCAGCTTGACGCTGTGGCCTGCTGCGATCTGGATGGTCTCGCCGGTCTGCGGGTTGCGGCCGGTACGTGCTGCACGGTCGGTGCGCTCGACGGCAAGCCAGCCCGGGATGGTGATCTTCTCGCCCGCGGCGACAGAAGTCTCGAAAACCTCGAACAGTGCATCGAGGACGGAGTTGACGGCAGCCTGGCTGGTGCCGGCCTTGCCTGCTACCTCTGCAACAAGTTCACTACGGTTCTTAGCCATTTATGTCCTCCTGGACGGTTCTGATTCTGAAGCCCGCACGCGGTGTGCGCACAAGCCACTGTCCGAAAACTTACCAGCTTGGGCGGTTCGGGGCCGCAAATTCCGCGTGTTTCCGGGACTTTTTGAGGTTAATCACCGAATCCGGGACCTATTCGCGACCAGTCAGGGCCACTTTTGGGCCCTGTCCGGTTTTGACCTTTGCTGGTTGGTTGTTAAATGTGGGAGGCCCCAACCGGTGTGGTTGGGGCCTCGACCTAATGTGTGTTCGGCGGTGACCTACTCTCCCACACCCTCCCGGGTGCAGTACCATCGGCGCTGTGGGTCTTAGCTTCCGGGTTCGGAATGGGACCGGGCGTTTCCCCCACGCTATGACCGCCGTAACCCTTTCACCCGCTCCCCCGTGAATCGTGCCTGGGGGTGGGAAGACTGTGGTTACAACTCGCTGTCCCCTTTGGGGGGCAGCATGGTGGTGTTGTTATTCAGTTGTTTGGTTCCGCCAACGGGTTGTTGGTTGGGAACCACATAGTGGACGCAAGCAGAATGTGTTT
>NZ_JBFBKY010000016.1:0-93168 GCF_040702335.1 Pseudarthrobacter sp. NPDC080039
CGGCATGGACCGCCTCCACGGCGCCCCCGAAGCCCTCGCAGCCCTGAAGAAGTACGACTTCCCCGCCTCCCAAACCAGCTTCGACGCCGCCTTCAGCAGCAACGACTGAGCTCCCCGCCATGCGCAGCCTCCGCCCGGGCCAGCAATGCGAGGTGTGGATCGCTTCGGCCAACGGCCAGCGGAATCTTGTATACGCTTCAAGGAATATGCTCTTTGAAGCGCCCAACTGGACCCTTGACGGGCACGCACTGATTCTGAACGGCGGCGGCAAGCTGTGGCGGCTCAGCCTGGCGGATGGCGGCCTCGCGGAGGTTCCGCTGACCGGCGTCCCCCACCTCAACAACGACCACGTCCTCGCCCCGGACCGGAGCACCATCTTCCTGTCCGGGGAGGACGGCCACATCTACCGGGCGCCCCTTACGGGCGGTGCAGCCACGCGGATCACGGACGACGACGGGTCCTTCCACTTCCTGCATGGCATCAGTCCCGATGGTGGGCGCCTGGCGTACGTGGACATCGAGGGTGGGGACTTCACGCGGCCGGGGCGTCTGCGGACCATCCCCGCGGCCGGCGGTCCGGCCCGCAGCGTGGATGTGGGGGCCGGCCACTGCGACGGCCCCGAGTACTCGCCGGATGGAGACTGGCTGTACCTCAACACCGAATCCTTCAGCACGGCGCCCGGCCACGCGCAGCTGGCGCGCGTCCGCACGGACGGCAGCGGATTCGAGCGGCTCGCAGAGACTGCCAGTGTGGACTGGTTCCCGCACGTCTCCCCCGACGGCCGCCTGGCCAGCTACCTCCGCTTCACGGCTGGAACGCAGGGCCACCCCGCGGACCTGCCGGTTGAGGTCGTCCTCGTTTCCACCAATGACTGGACCACTCCGCTGCACACCTGGCCGGTCTTCGGCGGCCAAGGCACCCTCAACGTCAACAGCTGGTCGCCGGATTCCCAACGCTTTGCCTTCGTTGCGTACCCGCTGCGCTAGGGTGTACGGGCCGACTCCTGGCCGAGGACGACGTGGTGCGCCTCCACGCGCCGTTCTATCACCGTCGTGGGCGATTCCAGGTGGACCGCACCGGACGGCAGGATGCCCGCACCGCCGTACCGTTCCATGACCTGCCATTGGGCCACCACGTCCTCGCCGGCATGGTCGGCCGGGAGGCTGGCCCAGAAACGGAACCCCCCGGCGTCGTTCAACGCCTCTCTCCGGTACAGCACGCAGCCGCCCAGCCATGCCACATGGTAGGGGACCCATTCGCCGGGCTGCAGCGACAGTTCGGCGCTCAGGTGGCTGAGGTTGGCGGCGCTGTGCAAAGGCCACTGTTCGAATTCCCGGGTGCCCGGGCGGACGCGCTCGGGGGTCACCGGGCCGTCCCATGGCCGGAACGGTGCCGTCTGTTCCGGCCTGGGGTCACCCAGGAAGGACAGGCCCTGCGGCGCCATTCCCACAAAGCCGCACTGGAGCCGGTCGAGCGCCTGGCTCAGCCGGGCCAGGGCACCGGGCTCCAGCCAGACGTCGTCATCCAGGAAGAGGCACTGGTCCGCGGTGGACTGCTCCAGCAGGAACTGCCGGTGTTCGGCCAGGCCGCGGCGCGGGAGGTGGCGCAGCAGCGTGACGGGCCGTCCCTGCGCCTCAAGCACCCGCACCATGGCGGCGGCTGCGGGATGTTCCCAGGCGGGCTGGCCTGCCGACTGGTCGCTGATGACGACGGCGAACGTGGGCCCGGACTGCGCGGCCAGTCCCGCGAGGGTCACGGCGAGTTCGGCCGGCCGGTTGCATGTGGGAACCAGGACGTCCACGTCCACGCGGTCCGGCCGGTCCAACCGGCGCGCCCACTGCTCCGAAGATCTCATGCCACAGGCCACCTTCCCGGGGTTCGACGCCGGCGCCGACAGGCAGCATGGGGTGGCAGCTGCTGCCGGTTGCCGGCGAATTGGTTTCGCCTCTTCCGTACCCAGCCGGGCGGGATGTATGCCCTCCCCCCGGCGCAGGCAGCCGGCTGAAGCCCCGTTACAGCAGAGGCCCCCGCGTCCGCTGCCCGGGGGCAGCAGAGCGGGGGCCCGTGGGCCAGGGCGCCTTATCCGGCGTCGAAGCTTTCGTCGTCGTCGTTGGGTGACTTCTCCTGGGGAAGATCGTTGCCGCTGCCGTCCGGAATGCCGGTGGCTTCCTGCCCGGACTCGGACGACACGGGAGCCGAACCCTGGGAATCGTCGTTGGACTCATCGATTTCCGCTGCGCTGGAGGGAAGGTCCATATCGTGCGGTACGGGCTGCTGACCCGCTCCGGCCTGCGGCTCGTTGGTGTCCGCGCCGGGCGACGAAGTGCCGCCGCTGGACTGCTTGCCCTGCCCGCCATGGGTCCCCGCCGCCTCCTGCTCCGCGGTGGGGGTCCCGTAGCCGCCGGGGGCCGTCTCGGGTTCAGCCTGCTGGTTTTCCTGCGTCATGCTTCCTCCTGTTGTGCGTTGCCGATATTGCTGGTCTGGTGATGGTGCCGGATAGTCGTTCCGTCCTGCCTACAGTCCCTTGCCGCCGGTGACCGGCAGGACGGCGCCGGAGATGTAGGAGCCGTCCTCGGATGCCAGCAGTACATACGCTGCGGCGAGTTCCGCGGGCTGTCCGGCCCGCTCCAGGGGCGTGTCCTGCCCGAAGGACGGTAGCTTGTCCGGCCACTCTGTGGCGGGAATCAGGGGTGTCCAAATGGGGCCGGGCGCCACTGCGTTGACGCGGATCCCCTTAGGTCCGAGTTCCTGGGCCAGGGCTTTGGTGAACGCCACCTGGGCCGCTTTGGTCATGGCGTAGTCGATAAGCCCCGGTGAGGGGTTGAAAGCCTGGATGGAGGCGGTGGTGATGATGGAGGCCCCCGCCTTGAGGTGGGGTACGGCCGCCCTGGCCGACCATAGCAGCGAGTACAGGTTGGTGCGGAAGACCCGGTCAAATTCCTCGGTGGGAAGCGTCTCCAGGCTCTCACGGTTCTTCTGGTACGCGGCGTTCAGCACCAGGACATCGAGGCGCCCGAATTCGGAGACGGTCTCGTCCACAATGCGGGTGCTGAATTCCTCCTCGCGTCCGTCGCCGGGAAACAGGAGCACCCTGCGTCCGGCTTTCCGGATCCATTCCGCCGTGTCCTGCGCGTCGTCTTCCTCCTCCGGCAGGTAGGAGATGGCGACGTCGGCCCCTTCCCTGGCGAAGGCGATCGCCGCGGCTTTGCCGATGCCCGAGTCGCCGCCCGTGATCAGCGCGGCCTTGCCCTCGAGCTTGCCGTGCCCCTCGTAGCTCAGCTCCCCGTGGTCCGGCTTGGGGTCCATCGGTGCCGTCAGCCCGGGCTGTTTTTGTTCCTGTTCCGGAAACGGCCCCGAGTGGTAGCCGCCGCGCGGATCTCCCGGCTGGTCTTTCTGCTTTTCCGTGTCGCTCATGGTCCGCCCTGCCTGTGTCGGTTGGAAAAAGCCCGTGGGTTGGGAAGAGCACCACCGTGCTCCGGCCCTTTGAAGCTATCCCGATGTGGAGCACGTCGTCCACCACTCCGGGTAATAATCAGTAAACTTATCAAATGTTGTAGGAGGCGCAACGGCTGGCCTTGTTTCTGGGTATGGGAGGAGTAGAAAGAAGACCTGGACGGGGCCTGAAAGGGAGGAAGACCGATGTCCGAAGTCGAGGACTACACCGGCCGTACGGGACGGAATGAGACCCGTGAAGAGCAGCTGGACCGCAACTGGGCGGAACTGCTGCAGGAGCTGCGCGTGCTCCAGACCGGGGTGCAGATCCTGGCCGGCTTCCTGCTGACGCTGCCATTCCAGCAGCGGTTCGAAAAGCTCGACGACTGGGAAGTCGGCCTCTACCTGGCCAACGTAGTGATCGCCGCGTTAACCACCGCCTTCATCCTCCTCCCGGTCAGCGTGCACCGCCGGCTCTTCCGCAAACGGCTCAAGGAAATGCTGGTTTCCAGCGCCGACACCATCACCAAAATTGCCCTTGGCGGCATCGCCCTGCTCAGCGCCGGAACTGCTGCCCTGGTGTTCGACGTCGCTGCCGGACGGTCCGCCGGGGTCGTGGCGGGAGGAGCGCTCCTGGGCGTCATGGTGGTCTTGCTGGTCTTTGTCCCGCTTCGACTGAACAGACTGGCCACCGGAAGGGTCCTTCCCACGGCCGGGGAGAAGGAGTGAGGATACGTAAACGGGCCAGGGAACACGGCCTGCTGCTGGCCAACGCAGGCCTGGTCCTCGCTTTTTTCGTTGGGATGGCCACGTAGGCGGTCCTGGTGGGTGCAGCGGTCCACCTTCGGGAAAAGGGGTCCCCTGAATCGAAGCCTGTCGCTGAACCCCACTGCGGAACCGGCGCCGAAGGCGCGCCGACGCAACACCACCATCGTGGGCTGGCGACCCCGCCTGCTAGGCGCCTTCGAGTACCTGGCTTGTGGCCCAGGCCAGGTACTTGCCGGCGTTTGCCACGGCGTCTTCCGGGCTTGAGGCGACGTCCAGCAGCTGCGCCGCGCCGACCACACCGTGTCCGGCGAGATCCTCAAGGGTCACCAGGATCCTGCCCGCCACCACGATGACAGGAATGCCCCGTTCACGGGCCGCGTCGGCGAGCGCGATCGGGGCCTTTCCGGTCAGCGACTGCGAATCCATGGACCCTTCGCCGGTGATGACCAGGTCTGCCTGGTCCAACTGGCCTGCCAGACCGGTCAAGCCGGCCACCAGCGCGAAGCCGCCTTCCAGCGTGGCATTGGTAAAGGCAAGGAACGACGCCGGGAAGCCGCCGGCGGCGCCCGCACCGGGGACGTTCACGTCCCGCCCCGTTGCTTCCCGCAGCACTGATGCCCAGTTGCGAAGCCCGGCGTCGAGCATTTCCACGGCGTCCTGGTCCGCCCCCTTTTGCTGGGCGAAAACGTGCGCGGCGCCGGTTGGCCCGTACAGGGGGTTGCGTACGTCCACGGCAATGCGGAAGGTGGCGGCGGACAGCCGGGGGTCCAGGCCCGTCGTGTCGAGGGCGACCACGTCGGCCAGGGAACCACCGCCCAGGGGCACCACGTTCCCGGCGGAGTCCAGGGGTTTCAGGCCCAGGGCCCGCAGGGCGCCGCTGCCGCCGTCGGTCATGGCCGATCCGCCCAGGCCCAGGACGATTTCGGTGGCGCCGGCGTCGAGGGCGGCGGCGATGAGCTGGCCGCAGCCGTAACTGTGTGCCCGCAATGAGTTGGCCGGGGTCGGCTCCATGTCGGCCAGACCGGACGCCTGGGCTGTTTCGATAACCGCCGTGACCTTGCCGCCGCCTGCTTTGTGGATGGCCCAGGCAGCGCCGACGGGGGCCAGGATGGGTCCCACCACGGCGTTCAGCCGCTCTTCGTAGCCGGCTGCGACGGCCGCTTCCAGGGTGCCCTCGCCGCCGTCGGCAATGGGGAACTGGGTGGCAACGGCGTCCGGGTACACCCGCAGCGCGCCTTCGGCGATGGCCGCGGCAGCTTCAGCTGCGGTGAGGGACCCCTTGAACTTGTCCGGGGCGATAAGAATGCGCATGCTCTCCATCATGCCAGCCGGACCAGGGAAAGGGCTTGCCGGATCCGCGATATGGACCTGCGGCCTGGCGTCCGGACCGGAGCCAGGTTCCGGCGCCCCCCTACGCTTCGCGCCAGTCGTTGCTGGTGAGGTGCGACCCTGCCTGCGGGCCCATCTGCAGCATCCCGCCGTCCACCACCCAGGCCGCTCCGGTCACATAACTGGACGCCGGCGAGGCGAGGAACGCTATGACGTCGGCGATCTCGCGCGCGTGCCCGGGCCGTCCGAGCGGCACCCCAGGCCGCTGCGTCGTCGTGGGGTCCTGGTCCTCCTGCCCCGTCATGGGGGTGGCGATCTCGCCCGGGGCCACGGTATTCGCCGTAATGCCGTACTGCCCCAGCTCCAGTGCCAGCGTCTTCATGAGGCCGCCCAGGCCATGCTTGGACGCATCGTAGGCGGTCGATCCCACGCGGGGCTGGAACTCGTGCACGCTGGAGACGGCCACCAGCCGGCCGCCCCGTCCGGCGTTGACCATGCGGCGTGCCGCTGCCTGCAGGCAGATGAAGGCGCCATTGAGGTTCGTGTCCAGGATCTTCATCCAGTCCTCGATGCCCATATCCAGGAATCTTGTGCTTGCACCGGTGCCGGCGTTGTTCACGAAGACATCGAGGCCCCCCAGTTCCCCGGCAAGCTCGTCGATTACGCCCGCGGCCTCCCGGAGTTCGGTGGTATCCAGGCGGCGGACCACCGCTTTGCGGCCCAGGCCGCGGATTTCCTCCGCCGTACCTTCCGCACCTTCCTTGTCTGAGTGCCAGGTGACGCCAACATCCATTCCGGCGCGGGCGAGTGCCACGGCGGTGGCCTTGCCGATTCCCGAGTCGGAGGCGGTGACAATGGCGGTGGTGGGGGCAAAGTCGCTGGTGTCCGGCATGGCGGGCCTTTCGATGGGTTAGGCCGGGCGGCGGAGGTCGTCCTGGTAAGGCTCGTTTTCGGTGTCGGGAGCGGAACGGCGGACTGCCGCCTCCCCGGAAGCTTCAGGGACGGCCATCAGGGGGACTGCGAAGGTCACCACGGGGCGGCCAGCGGGGTCGTCCGCAGACCTGATGGTGAGGCTCCTGGTGCCGGGCGGCACCGACGGGGTAAACACCTGCAGGTTGCGGGACCCAAGGGTGGCCGAGTCCTGCAGCCGGTATTCAGTCCCGAAGTGGTCCTGCAGCACAAGGCGGGGTTGGGGCGCGCCGTCCGAGGGCAGGTGGATGTTGACCACCAGCCCGGAGGCCCACACCTCCACGGACAAAATGGTGAATTCGGTGGCGGAGGTGACGTGCCGCCCATAGGTGGGGGGCAGCAGCATCCGGCGGAGTGCGCCGGACGGAATGAGATTGCTCATGGTATTTCCTGAAGGTCATGCGCCTCGGCGGGGGGCTGCGGAGCCGAAGATAATTCCGGCGCCTGCCAAACGCTGGGGCGCGGGTGCGGCTTGGGCTTCTTCCGGGTTGGGGTCCTCCACCCGGAAGAAGTGGATTGGCGCCGTCGCTGCGTTGTTCCTGGTGGATGAAGTTGGGTTTTGCGGGAGTTGCCGTGTCAAACCATGTCCTCCCGTGATGTACGCGGCCCCCTCTCACCCATCAACTAGTAAGTCTACTTACCATGGAGCCTCCAGCCACGGCCCCCTGTCAAGGGGAACAAGGGTGGTCTGCGGCGTGCCTGCGGAGAGATGGGCAAAGTGTGCGGCAATGGACGGAGCCGGGTGCACCGGGCGTCTTCCGGTTAGTGGCGGGGGCGGACCACGGCGTAGTAACCGGGCACCCGGTCCTGTCCCGGGACACCGGTCATGGGGTTGGTTTCGATGGCCACCTGGCCGTCCTCAAGGAGTTCCCAGTCCGGCGCCGGGAACGCGCGTTCGCGTTCTGCCGGACCGAAGTGCCCTGGCATGGGGAGTCCTCGGATGGCCAGTTCCAACGGTGCCGGAATGCCGCGCGTGCTGGCGCCGAGGTGCGAGACATATTCCACAGGGTTGCCATGGAAGTTCGTTTCAGCCATGAAGACTGTGCCGCGGCGGCCCGCAAGCTGCAGCAGGTTTTCCACCAGCGCCACCTGGTGGGCCGGGTCAAGGACGTGCAGGACGCCCCGGATGAACACATTGCCTCCGTCGGCAGCGGCCTGGATGGATTCCGCCAGTGCCGCGCCCGCGCCCGCTGCCGTCATGTCCCGCGCTTCGTAGGTGGTGTTGCCGGTCCCCTGCGGCTCCGCGGCGGCCCTTGCAACCGCGTGGGGTGAGACATCCACGCCGATGACCCGGGGAAAGATCCCGGCGAGCGCCCGGGTGAAGCTGCCATGGCCGCAGCCTATGTCCACTACGGGAAGCGCGGGGTCAAGGTGGCGCAGCAGGGTGTCCTTGTAGCCAAGGAACTCGTGGTCGCTGCCCGAGTCCCACAGGACCTCACCGCCGGGCCCGGTAGTACTGATGCCAGCCCAGTACTTGTCCCACGCCTTGTGCCGGTCCTTCGGGGCGCGCCGCGACAGCCTGACGAGCTTGGGGATCATCAGGTATTTCTGCCAGGCGGAGGACGTTGACTTTGCTGCGGACACGGGTCAAATATATGTTCCCTCCCCGGCCGAAGCTGCACCTTGGGTTACGTTTACGGCGCGCCACATCCCGGGTTGATGCCAAGGGAGATGCCCGGCGGGTCCAACGAAGTGGACCCGCCGGGCACGCGTCCCCCTAGAATGTACTCAACTGGGAGGGAAGGGAGCACTGTGACGGCTGCGCCGAGTGACGTCCGCCTGCCCCGTACCGCTGTTGTCGCCGATCCCGACGCCGGCCGGCTCGCCGCTAACGCACAGGCGCTGCGCAACGCCGGGTACACCGTCCTCGAAGCAACCGACGACCCTGGCCTCGCTGGCCTGCTGGCCGCCGTCGAGCCTTCCGTTATCGTCGCGGACGCCAGCTTGTCCTCCGTCCGGTCCAAGGCCCCGGTTCTGGTGATGGTGGACCTGGACAACCCGAAGGAGATCGCCGCCGCCAATCCACCCGGCGTCCATGACTGCATCACCAAGCCGCCGGCCCCCAAGGAGCTGGTGCACCGGGCATCCGCCCTCATCGACCAGGTCAGGCGGCGCAGCGCCTCGCGGCAGGAGGCGGAAGGGCTTCGCGAGCAGCTGCGTGAGGTCTCCGCCGCCGTCCGCGCCACCAACGATCCGCAGGAGATCGCCAACCACGTGGTCTCCGGGTTCGGCCGGACCTTCAAGGCAGACCACGTTGTCCTGGCCACTTTCGAGGACCACAGGGTCCCGGTGATCAGGGCGGCGTGGCACAGGCGCGGCCTGGCCGCGCTGCCGCCCGAGGCCCTTCCCGGCGAGGACACGGCCCGCGCCACGGCGGACGCGCTCTGGGCAGGGACGGAAACACTCTCCGCGGACGGGACCGAGACCGGGTCCCTGGCATACGACAAGCCTGTGTCAGCGATCGCCGGCGCCGCTTCCACGCTTGCGGTGCCCATCGGTGAGGGCAATTCCTCCCTGGGCATCATCTGGATCGCTGCGATGGACCGGACCCGGACGTGGTCAAGCGCCGAGCTGGGGCTGATCCAGCACGTGGCCGGCAACGCCGCCTACGGGCTCATCCAAAGCCACCTGATCAGCAGCCAGCAGCAGGTGGTCAAGCAGCTGCGGGAACTGGACAAGGCCAAGACCGACTTCCTGGCCACGGTCAACCACGAACTGCGCACACCGCTGACCTCGATCATGGCGTACCTGGACATGATCCAGGAGAGCACTGAGCATCCGGTGTCCAGGGAAGTCCACCAAATGCTGGACATCGTGGTCCGCAACACCGAGCGGCTCCGGACCCTCATCGAGGACATGCTCAGCGTCTCGCGGGGCGGCCTGGACACCCTGGAGATGCATCTTGCGCCGGTGCGCCTTGGCCGGACCCTTGACCTGGTGGCCGCGGCCCTCCGACCCTTGGCCACGCTCCAGAACGTGACCATCGACGTGGAGCCGGTACCGGAGGATCCGGAAATCCTTGCCGACGAAGTGCAGCTGCAGCAGGTGTTCACCAACCTGGTGTCGAATGCCATCAAATTCACGCCCAGCGGGGGACGGATTGCGGTGGGCAGCGAATCCCATGCCACCCCGGACGGGTCCAAGTGGGCCACCGTGCGGATCTCCGATACCGGCATCGGCATCTCGAGCGATGAGATCAACCACGTCTTCACGAGGTTTTACCGCGCATCGAACGCCATGAACGGCGCCATCCCCGGCACCGGGCTGGGCCTCGCCATCTCCAAGGACATCGTGGACCGCCACGGCGGCCGGATCGACGTCGACTCCACCTTGGGCACAGGGACCACGGTCACCGTCAGCCTTCCCCTTGGCACCGACCGCGCCCTGGCCAACTAGGCGTCAAAGGAGGAGTGGCGGTGTTTGCCAACGACGACCCCCGGCTGTCCCAGCTGCTGGAAGGCATAGTCCGGCTTGCCTCCGGCGACCTCAACTCCCGCATTGAGGTTTCCCCTGCCCGGGATGAACTGGATGCGATCATCATGGGCACCAACCTGCTGGCCGAGGACTTGCAGGTCATCTACGAGGAACTCGAGCAGCGGGTCCAGGTGCGGACCCAACTCCTGCACGAGGCGCACCTCGAGATGCAGAAGATGGCCATGCAGGACCCGCTGACGGGGCTCGCCAACCGGTCCGCGTTGATCGAGGCCCTCCGCACTGCCCTCGGGTCCCGCTCCGGAGCGGACGGGGAACCGGGGCAGGACGGCCCGGCAATCCTGCTCATGGACCTGGATGCGTTCAAGTCCATCAACGACAGCCTGGGCCACACCGCCGGCGACCAGGTGCTGGTGACCGTAGGCGAAAGGCTGCGGACAGCGGTGCGGGTGTCCGACGTCGTGGCCCGCCTGGGCGGCGACGAATTCGCCATCGTCATGCCGTCAGCGTCGGCGGACCAGGCTGCCATCGTGGCGCACCGTATCCTTGCGTCCCTCAACGATCCCATCGAGCTGCCGGGCCGCAGCGTCCGCTGCGGCGCCAGCATCGGACTGAGCGTGGGAAGCGACGGCCAAAGCCCTGAGGACATGCTGATGGAGGCCGACGTCGCCATGTATGCCTCCAAGGCGGAAGGACAGAACAAGCTGCACCGGTTCGAGCCGGCGCTGCTGCTGATGCGGCGGCTCCGCAGCCAACTGGTCGATGACCTGCGGGCCGCCATCAGGAATGATGCGCTGAGCCTGCACTACCAGCCGGTGGTGGAGCTGGAGACCGGACGGATCGAAGGCGTCGAGGCCTTGGTCCGCTGGGACCACCCCACCCGCGGCTTCATCATGCCCGACGAGTTCATTCCCCTGGCCGAAGAGGCGGGGCTGATCTCCGAGCTCGGGCTGTGGGTGCTCAGGACGGCCGTGAAGCAGCTGCGGTCCTGGATCGACGCGTCGCTGGTGGACAGCAGCTTTTCCGTCCGCGTCAACATCTCCGCCACGGACCTGCAGAGCCTGCAGTTCATCGAGGACGTGCGGAACACCCTGCAGGAAAACGGCGTGCGGCCCCAGCAGGTTGTCCTGGAGCTGACGGAAGTGGCCATCGTCAAAGGCAACGAACTCGACCGCTATTCCCTGGGCGGCCTCCGCGGCCTGGGCGTGGGCATCGAGATTGACGACTTCGGCACCGGTTACTCCTCCATCAGCTACCTTCGCCGGCTGCCCGTTGACCGGGTCAAGGTGGACAGGTCGCTGATCACCGGCCTGGAAAGCGATCCCAGCCAGCCGGCCCTGGTGGCTGCGGTGCTGCAACTGGTGCGGGCATGCGGCCTGGAAGCCGTTTGGGAGGGCGTTGAAACGGCGGAACAGGCGGAAATCCTGCGGGACCTTGGCTGCCGCAGCGCGCAGGGCTACTACTTCAGCCGCCCCGTTCCGCCGGACCAGATCCCGGAACTGCTTGCTGACCAGCAGGAAAGCGCTGACCAGTAACGCAAAACTACTGCGCTTTTGGAGCCGCCGTTATACGATCAGCGTGCGGTGTCAGGGTTTTTCGCCGCCGCGGAATTCAGTTCTGGCAGCACCGTACTTTTATAAGGCGTTTGGAAATTTGAACATTATTGGGCCATGGGGTCATTACTTCGTCAACTGGGGGCGTCGCTAATGTCGGTTCGGGTACAGGCATGGGGAATTATCGCCGCTGTCCTGGCGGATACGGATCCTGCGGGAGCCGCCGTGCGGCAGCGGTTGAGCAACAGCCTCGACGAGAATCCGGGCGTGCCTGAACGCGCCCTGCTGGAATATCTCTTGGAGACCCGGCGCAGCGAGGCGAATACGGCGGATTCGTTGGAAACGGCACGCGACATCCGCCTTACGCCGCCCGCACTGCCGCCCCAATTCGCCGAACAGGTGGACGCGATCCGCAGTATGTCGCGGATCAGTGCCCTGCTCGAAAACCAGATGCTGATGACAGCATTCCAACCCATTTACGGGCTGGAGGGAAAAACGGTGGTCGGCGTGGAAGCCCTCTCACGCTTCGTCAGCGACGACGGCGCCACTGCTGAACTTTGGTTTGCCGAGGCCGCGGCGGTGGGCCTCGGGGCAAACCTTGAATTTTCTGCCCTCGGATCCGCGGCAGCTGCTGCCCGCGGCCTGCCGGAAAACCTATATGTCTCACTCAACATTTCCCCCACGTCCTGCACGGATCCGCGGCTTCCGGAACTGTTCGAGCACATTGACCTGTCCGTTGACCGGGTGGTTCTGGAATTGACCGAGGACATTCCGGAAGAGGAGTACCTGCAGTTTATTTCCGCCATCAATCCGCTGCGGGAGCAGGGGCTGCGGATCGCTGTTGACGATACCCACACCGGGGCCGGCGCACTCAGCCGCATGCTCCACCTGCGCCCGGACTTCCTCAAGGTGGGCCGCAACGTCATCGGCGACGTAGACAAGGACGGACTCCAGCGTGACCTGGCCGCCTGCCTGGTGGACTTCACCGACCAGATCGGCATCACCCTGGTGGCCGAGGGCATCGAGACGGTGGGCGAGCTGAAGACCCTGACTGAGCTGGGCATCAGCGCCGGCCAGGGCTTCCTGCTGGGCAGGCCCTCAGTGCGCCCGGAGGACTGGGCGGCCTGGAACACGCGCCTTGACCTTGATGGCTTGGAGCGTCAGTTGGCGGGCCCGGGCAGGTCACGGACCGGCCGGGGCAAGAAGACTTCCTAGGAATCAGCGCACGGCAGGGCGGGAACGGCGTGCGGCAGGCGCGCCGCCCCCTCCCTGGCCTGTAAGGGCTATTCGGAGTGTCCCTGGTCCCTGCTCATCTGGTCCTCGGCCGGCGGGGTCTCGCCGGGAGGCACTCCCCCGCCCGGCTCCAGACCGGTGACATTGCCTTCCGCGGGGTCGGGGTTGGGTGAGCCGCCCGCCTCGCGGCTTCGCTGTTCGGCCAGGTGCGGCTGCGCCGCGCCCACATTGTCCTTCCCGGGACGGTCCGGGTTGGCGGGGTCGTTTTCGGGATGGTAAGTGCCCATGTTGCTCTTCCTTCCTCTCCGGCTGTGGTTGGATTCCCCAGCACTGGACTAATTGTAAGCATGCTGATAATTCTGGAGGAGTAGGGCCGGGACGCCGCTGGGGCGCGCCGGCATGCGATGTCGGAAGGAGCAGTCACATGGGAATCGGCGACAGCATCGGCAAGGCAGCGGAAAACGCCATGGAGGACCTGGCCGGGACGTCCAAGCCGACCGAGAAGATGGACGTGCCTGATCCGGCGGACCCCAATGACGACGTGGAGGTCCACTCGTCGCTCAGCGAAGGTTCGAACGCGATGGAGGCGGAGAAGCAGAAGGCCCCGGGCCTCAAGGCCGGCGCCGCCCCCGCGCCGTTGTCCACCAGCCCGCTGGGCGGGGACGTCGACGAGACCGACAATGACAGCGCGCACAACGACAGGACGGACGACGGCGGACTGGCCGGCGACGCGTCGGCGCCCACCGGCGGCGGGAGAACAGCGGCTGGACCGGCAGGACTTCCCGACAGCAATCCTGACGAGTTGCGGGCAGACCCCACCGAAGGAGACGCGGATCCGTCCACCAGCACGGGCCGGGGTTAGCCCTCCGGCCCGTGGGGCCACTGGCCCCGGGCAAGCAGCACGTCGCGGAGCAGGTCCGCCCGGTCCGTGACGATGCCGTCCACGCCCAGCTCCAGGAGCCGGTGCATCTCGTCCTCCTCGTTGATGGTCCACACGTGCACCACCAGGCCCAGGTCGTGGGCCCGGCGGAGGAAGCCCCGGGTAACAACGGGGAGCCGCCCATAGCGGACGGGAACCTGCAGCGCATGAACATCCCGCAGCACCCGCCGCATCAGGCGGCGGAACACCGGGCGGGGAAGCGCCGGGCCCAGCAGGGTGAAGAGCGCGTTTGAACCCACTCCCGCAGAGGAGGCAACAGGGCGGCTGAGCAGCTTCAGCACCGCCCGTCGCCGCCGGTCCGAGAAACTGGTCACCAGAACACGGTGGTGCACCTGGTGCCGCTCAATGGCGGCCGCCGTGCTGCGCACCGACCCCCAGTCCTTGACGTCAAGGTTCAGCCGGGCCTCTGGCAGCCCCGTGACCAGTTCGTCAAACGTGGGAATGGGCTCCTGGCCGCCGATCCGGGCCTTGGCCACCTCCGTGTGCGGCAGCTCCGCCACCCGGCCGCTGCCGTCCGTCACCCGGTCCAGGCTCTCGTCGTGGAAAAGCAGCAGCACGCCGTCGGCCGTGGTGTGCACGTCCGTTTCGAGGTAACGGAATCCCAGGTCCACGCCGGCCCGGAACGCGGCCATCGAGTTTTCGAGCCCCTCGGCAGAGAACCCGCGGTGGGCCATGGCGATGGGAAGCTGCCGCCCGGCGTCGTCGGGGTGCTGGAAGAAGGGCAGGGTCACACTGCGAGCGTACTCCGCCGCGCGGGCCCGGACCCCGCCGTCAGTCCCGGCATGCGGTCTCGCGGCAGGCCACGATGTCGACGCCGTCGCTGCAGTGCAGCATGGTCCGGCCGCGGCCGCCGTCGAGGTGGACCCACACAGCGGTGTGGTCCGGCGTAACGGTGTCCACCACGCCACCTGCTTCAAACCCGGGCGAAAACAGGACCCGGACGCGGTCACCCTGCCGCAGCTGCTTCCAGTGCGGGGCGGGCGTTGCCGTGCCCAGCGGCGCATTGGCCGCGTGTTGCCATGCATTCCTTGCCATTATTACCCCCTTCGAGCCGGCGGGAGGCTGCCGGCCCTGCACGCTTCACGCTACGGCGGGAAGGTAAACGCCAGGTGAGCGCAGGCTGTGAAGTTGGCAACGGGCACCAGGCGCGGGGTCAGGAGAACTGGACGCCCAGGGAAGCGAGCCTGGCCTCCAGAACCTGGGCCACGCCGTCGTCGTCAAAATGCGGCGCCCGCTGACCCGCCGCCCTGATGGCCTCCGGGTGTCCGCTGGCCATCGCGTAGCCGTGGCCCGCCCAGCGGAGCATTTCGATGTCGTTGGGCATGTCCCCGAAGGCCACCACGTCGGCGGCATCGATGCCCAGCCCGGACGCATATTCGGCGAGCGTGACTGCCTTGTTCACCCCGGGCAGCGACAGTTCCAGCATGGCGACGCCGGGCGAGGAGTGGGTGGCAGCGGCCAGGTGCCCGACGGCGGGAGCCACCTCGGCGAGGAAGTCGTCCGGCGTTCCCTCCCGGACGATGGCGAGGAACTTCACCACGGAGTCGTTGTCCGTGAGCGTGTCCGCCAGCGGCGCCGGGGTGAATTCGGCAAGAAGCTCGCTGGACTCGTTTTCGATGAAGCCCGGTTCCAGGTGGAAGCCGGTCAGCGTTTCGGCGGCGAACAGCGCGGCCGGCCGGAGCGCCTTGATGATGCGGCGGGCTTCCATGACGGTATCGGTGGGCAGGGTGCGGGCAGAGACCAGGCGGTTGGCCTCGAGGTCCCAGACCACAGCTCCGTTGGAGCAAATCACCCGCCCCGTGTGGCCCAGCTGCTCTTCCAGCGGGTGCAGCCATCGCGGCGGCCGTCCCGTGACGAAGACAAGTTCGACGCCGGCATCCCGGCAGGCGTGGAAGGCGCGGATGGTGCGGGGGCTGATCTTTCCGTCATGCCCAAGGATTGTTCCGTCGATATCGCTTGCAACCAGCCGCATCCTGCAAGTCTACGGGGGCGTGGGCGCCCCCATGGTGGCAGTTCGCGGAAGACTGCCCGTTGTCAGCCTCCGGGGCTACACTGAACTATCGAACATATTTTCGAATAAGGGTGTGTTGTGGGCGTTATTATCGGTCCCCGCGTGATAGAGGCGGGCGCCTCCTTGTTTTCGGTGCTCATCTCGCCCGTGCCGGTGGCGGCAGGCTTTCCGTCCCCGGCCCAGGACTACTTCGACGGCCGGATCGACCTGAACGCACACTTGATCAAGGACATCACCAGCACCTTCGTGGTGCGGGTGACTGGCGACTCCATGGAGGGCGCCGGCATCAGCGACGGCGACGAACTGATCGTGAACCGGGCGCTCGAACCCAGGGACGGATCTGTGGTGATCGCGGTACTGGACGGTGAACTAACCGTCAAACGCCTCCGCATCACCGGCAGCGGTGTGGTGCTGCAGGCAGAGAATCCCAAGTATCCGGACATCCACGTGCCCGCGCTGTCCGAGCTGACCGTCTGGGGCGTGGCCACCAGGTGCCTGCACCATGTCTGAGGTACGGGGTCCTCGGGAGCAGCGGCATGGCTAGGCCGGCCCCCATGCGGCAGATGCCGCAGATTGCGCACGTGGACGTCAACTGTTTCTACGCCTCCGCGGAGCGGGCGTTCGACCCCTCACTGGAGGGGCGTCCGCTGGTGGTGCTGTCCAACAATGACGGCTGCGCCGTGACGCGCTCCCCGGAGGCGAAGGCACTGGGCATTGCCACCGGCGAGCCCTGGTTCAAGCTTGCGCCGCGCGCCGAAGAATGGGGGCTGGTGGCAAAATCCAGCAACTACGAGCTTTACGGGGACATCAGCGCCCGTGTCATGGAACTGCTGGGCAGGTATTCGGCCTGGCTGGAGGTGTACAGCATTGATGAGGCGTTCCTGGGCGTCAAAGGAGACACCGGGCAGTTGCTGGCCCTGGGCGCCAGGATCAAAGAATCCGTGCGCCGGCATGTGGGGGTGCCTGTTTGCGTGGGCATCGCCCCCACCAAGACCCTTGCCAAACTCTGCAACCAGTGGGCCAAGAACAATCCCGCTTTTGGCGGCGTCTGCGTGTGGGAATCGGTCCCGGCCGAGGTGCGGGAGGGGTTGATGGGCCGGCTGCCCGTCGATGAGGTCTGGGGCATCGCCGGCCGGCTCAGCAAGCGCCTGAACGTATTGGGGATCTTCACCGTCCTGGACCTGGTCCGCGCGGATCCTGTCATGATCAGGGACAGGTTCTCCGTGGTGCTGATGCGAACCGTCCTGGAACTGCGCGGCACACCCTGCATCCCTATGGAGGAGGAGCGGATCGGGCGCGACCAACTGATCTTTTCCCGCTCCTTCGCCACTCCCGTGACCACCTCTGCCGGCCTGCGCGAGGTGTTAAGCATCTACGCACAGCAGGCGAGCGCCCGGCTGGCCAAACACGGGCTGCAGGCGAAAGTGCTGACGGCCTTCGCGGCCACGTCGCCCTTCCGGAATCATGAACAGGCCTACCCGTCGGTGTGTGTTCCGCTGCCCATGCCCACGGCGGATCCACTGCTGCTCACCAAGGCGGCGCACGCGCTGCTGCCCAAAATCCGGGAAGGACTCAAGTACGCCAAGGCGGGCCTCATGCTCACCGACCTGCGGCCTTCAGGAAACCAGCCGCCCCTGGCGCCGTTCGAAAACCGGCACGAGGCACGCGGCATCGGCCCCCTGCTCGACGACGTGAGCAGGCGGTTTGGCCGCGGCTCCATCGGCCTGGGGCACGCCGGTATCAGGTCCGGCCTGGACTGGACCATGAAACGTGGGATGCGCTCGCCCCGCTACACCACGCACTGGGACGAACTCCCCCTGGTCAAGGCGGCCTGAAAACAGCAGGTCCCGCCGCCGGCGCACTGCCAGCGGCGGGACCTCGTTACTGCCGGAACCGTCGCGTCTTGACGCTTCCTGCCTAAACGCGTCGCCGGGCTGTGACGAAGTGGAAGATCAGGACGATTACTGCGATGACCAAAAGAATGTGAATGAGGCCGCCGCCGATGTTTGCCAGCAGTCCGAGAAGCCAGAGAACAGCGATGATAATGGCGATCCAAAGCAACATGAGAGTCTCCTTGACTAGTTTTTCAAAATCCCCATGTCGGGCACGTACCCACCAAAGCGGCAGATAAATCACCCCCAGCGAATCAGGAAGAGTACCTGACCACGTGCGCCACTGATTCCGGCGCCGTAGCAGCCCCGATTCAAGACGTCCCGCGACGAATTTTGACGCCCCGCAACGCCACGTTGAGCCTTCGCGTCCCCGCGTGAACCCCTGCGACACCGGCGATTGTGGGGCCGCTCGACGCTCCGTAACCTCAACTCAGCATCCGCCCCAGCAAAGGATTCCCCATGGCAAACCCGCAGGACAAGACTTCCCAGAACCAGCAAAGCTCCACCCGCATCGTCGCCGGCGGGTCCGGCAAGCCCAAGCGCTCGGCCGGCCTGAAAATTGGCATTGCGGCAGCCGTCCTCGCCCTCATTGGCGGGGGCGCCGCCGTCGCCTCCGCCGTGAACAGCGGGACACCTGCAGCAGGCCAGGACGCCGCCCAGCCCGGTACTCCTGCCGCCGAGCTGAAGCTCGGCTACTTCGGCAACGTCACGCATGCTCCGGCCCTGGTGGGCGTCAGCAAGGGCTTCATCGCCGGCGAGCTCGGCAGCACCAAGCTCAGCACCCAGGTCTTCAATGCCGGTCCGGCCGCCATCGAAGCGCTGAATGCCGGGGCCATCGATGCCACCTACATCGGCCCCAACCCGGCCATCAACTCGTTCGTGAAGAGCCAGGGCCAATCCATCAACATCATCGCCGGCGCTGCGGCGGGCGGCGCGCAGTTGGTGGTCAAACCGGAGATCACCTCGGCCGCGGACTTAAAGGGCAAGACCCTTGCCTCGCCGCAGCTGGGGGGCACCCAGGACGTTGCCCTCCGCGCGTGGCTGTCCTCGCAGGGGTACAAGACGAACGTGGACGGCAGCGGCGACGTTGCCATCAACCCCACCGAGAACGCGCAGACCCTGAAGCTGTTTCAGGATGGAAAGCTCGACGGCGCGTGGCTGCCCGAGCCTTGGGCGTCCCGCCTGGTGTTGAACGCCGGCGCGAAGGTGCTGGTGGATGAGAAGGACCTGTGGGACGGCTCGCTGTCCGGCAAACCGGGCGAGTTCCCCACCACCGTCCTGATCGTGAACCAGAAGTTCGCCGCCGACCACCCGGACACCGTCAAGGCATTGCTGAAGGGGCACGTGAAGGCGGTCGAGTGGCTGGACAAGGCATCAGGCTCCGAGAAGGCCACCGTGATCAACACAGCCCTCAAGGAGGCCGCCGGCGCGGAGCTGAAACCGGACGTCATTGACCGCTCCCTGAAGAACATCGTGTTCACCGTGGACCCGCTCGCCGGAACCTACCAAAAGCTCCTCACGGACGGAGTCACGGCAGGGACCACCAAGCAGGCCGATATCAAGGGCATTTTCGACCTGCGGGCCCTCAACAGCGTCTCGAACGGGAAGACATCCGCCGCCGGGCTCGGCAAGGAATAGCCCCTACACCCGTCGATTGCTCCCGACAGGCTCCCAACCTTCGCAAGCTCAGGCCGGGGCCCTCGCCGGCGGGGCCCCGTAGTTGTCCTTTTGGGTCCGCAAAACGGCAGGTACGGAGCAATCGATGAAGGCTTAGGCCTCCTTCGCAGCCTCATGCAGCTCGGTCCGGGTTGGGGGGTTGGCGCCGGGCCGGGACACGGTCACGGCGGCAGCCCGGGCGGCGTGCTCCAGCAGTTCGGCCAGCCCTTCAACCGGCAGTTCCCGCAGGTCCTGCCGGTTCTGGGCACCGTCCAGCTCCCGGTCCACCAGGCCGGACAGCAACGCCGCCATGAACGAATCGCCCGCCCCCACGGTGTCTGCGACGTCAACTTTGGGCGCAGGCACGGAAGCTTCGCCGGCCCGGCACACACCCCAAGGGCCCTCTGCGCCACGGGTGACCACCACCATTGCCGGCCCCTCGTCCCCACCGAGCGCGAGCCACTTGCGTGCCGAATCCAGCACGTCCTGCCCGGGATACAGCCAGGCGAGGTCCTCGTCGGATGCCTTAACCACATCGGAGAGCACCACGAATTTCTCCGCCTGCTGCCGGGCATAATCCACGTCCGTGATGATGCTGGGCCGGCAGTTGGGATCAAAGCTGATGGTGGCGGAGGGGTGGGCATGTTCGACGGCGGCCAGCACCTCGGCCGCGCCGGGCTCCAGCATCGTGGCAATGGACCCGGTGTGGAGCAGCGTGGTGCCCTGCAGCATGAAGCCAAGGCGGTCCGCCAGGCCCGGGAGCTCCCAGGCGAGGTCGAACGTATAGGTGGCCGCGCCGTCGTCGTCAATCAATGCCGTGGCCACGCTGGTGGGCAACTCATCCGGGGGCAGCGGCAGCATAACTGAACTGGAGCGCAGGTGGGCGGCTACGGAGTCACCGTAGGCGTCCCGGCCGTAGCGCCCAACGAACTGCACCGGGTGGTCCAGCCGGGCCAGCCCCACCGCAACGTTGAGCGGACTGCCGCCCACGTGGGCCTGGATTCCAGAAGCACGCTGGACAACGTCAACAAGGCCTTCGCCGATCACTGTGAGCATGGTCATACTCTGCCAGAAAGAGGGCAGCGTCAGCAGTTCGTGTCAGCCGAGCAGGCGCCGCGCCCGTTCCCGGCACGTCAGATAGGCCTCGGCGCCCACATCGATCAGGGAGAAGTGGTCGCCCCGCACCATGACCAGCTCCGCCGGCATGGGTCCGGAACGGCTCGCGTCCACGTACGTGGTGGACATGCTCAGCGGCACGTCCACATCCTCCCTCGCGTGGACGGCGAGGACGGGTACGTCCAGTGGGAGCGCGGCCATGGGATCAGCCATGCGGTGGCGCCCGGCAAATTCCGACGACGGGCCGCCCAGCAGGTTGCTCACGGCGCCGTCACTGAGGTTCAGCCGTTCAGCTTCGGCCAGGTTCAGCACACCGGACTGGCTCACCACGCCGGTGAGGCGGACACCGTCGCCACGGCTTTGCAGCAGGCCACCCTCCGCCGGCCCCAGCCCGGCCAGCCGGTCCCGGCCAGCGGCCCACACCGCCAGGTGGCCGCCGGCCGAATGGCCCAGTGCCACTACTTTGCCCAGATCCAGTGCGTGGGGTTCTGCGAGCCCGGCGAGCCGGTCGATCCCGGCCAGAACATCCTGGAACGTACCGGGCCACCCCCCGCCGTTGCCCGCGCGCCGGTACTCAAGGTTCCACGCCGCCATGCCGTGTTCCGCCAAGTCCCTGGCCAGCGGTTCACCCAGTTCGGCTCCGTACCTGGAGCGCCAGTAACCACCGTGAATCACCACCACCACGCCCTGGTGTTTCCCGCCGGCAGGCAGCTCCGGCAGGAACAGTTCGCCCCACTGGCTGGGGTCCGGACCGTACTGATACCTATGCCGGTGCACCATGTGCAGAGACTACAGGGGCGGCGGGGGTTAGGCTGGCCCGGTTTTGAGACCGGCAAGCGGCGGGAGCCCCGGGTTTTCGGGGTCCCGCCATTGAAAGCTGGGCCAGTCTGCGCGGGGCGTGCCATGACCGTGCGTTTAGGCCCCCTCGCTGGTGGGCACGGTTTCCCCATGGATAAGGCTGAAGTAACCACCCAGGGGTCAACGGTCGAGGAATGGACGCGGGCACTGGCAGAGTCCACAGGTTCGCCGGGCGGCGGAGCGGGGACGGGGGTCATGCTGGCCGTGGCGGCGTCCCTCACGTCCATGGTGGCCGGCTACAGCGGGGACGACGGCGGCGAGCCGGCAAAGATACGCGCGCGGGCGCAGCAGTTGCGCCGCGAGGCCCTGCACCTGGCTGATGAGGACGCCTCCGCCTCCAAGGCGTTTGGTGCAGCTTTCCGGCTGGAGCCCGGCGACGGGCGCGACCAGGCCATCCGGCGTGCATCGCTGGAGGCCGCGGCCTCCTCAGCGGTCCTGGGCGACCGGGCCATCGGGGCCATTGACGACCTCGCCTGGCTGGCCACCAACGGCAACCGCGCGCTGGTGGCCGACATTGTCGTAGCGTTCGGCGCCCTCCGCGCTGCCGTGGCGGGCGCACGCACCAACGTCAGCTTCGACCTGGGATCGCTCCGGTCCGCCGGCGCCACCCTGGAGCAGGTCCGGACACAACAGCCGGACCTCTGGGCCGCCGTCGAAAAACTGGGCGGCGCCATGGACCGCATCGACGAACTGACCGCCGCCATCGATGACCGCGCCGCCCCGACGGAGGCCGGCTGATAAAGACCCGAAGGTAGAGCCCGGTGCCGTCACGGCGCCGGGCTCTTTCATGCCCGCGGCCACTTCTCCCCCGCCAAGGGTTGACACCCACGGACTTATGTCTAATGCTTAAACGAAAGTTTGTGCAGTGGCGCACATCCGATGGGAGCAGTCAATGAACGACCCGAAATCACGGCCCCGCCACGGGGCTGTTTCCCGAAGAAACCTCCTCCTGGCGGGGCTGGGAACCGCCATGTCAGCCCCTTTTCTCGCATCCTGTGCGGGGTTTGATACCAGCGGCGCATCAGCAGGTCAGGGCACCGTCGGGTTCCTTTCCACGCAGTTCACCCCAGTGGAGGAAAAACAACGCTACGAAGCGGTCCTCAGGAAATTCGCGAAAGTCCCCACCGCCTACAACTCGGTGGACCCCGGTGTTTTCGCCTCCACGGTGACCTCGCAGGCGGGCGCCGGC
Source organism: Pseudarthrobacter sp. NPDC080039 (assembly GCF_040702335.1). Classification (NCBI taxonomy): domain Bacteria; kingdom Bacillati; phylum Actinomycetota; class Actinomycetes; order Micrococcales; family Micrococcaceae; genus Pseudarthrobacter; species Pseudarthrobacter sp. NPDC080039. The sequence goes on from NZ_JBFBKY010000016.1 coordinate 22,379, forward strand.
AACGTGAAGACCTCCCTCCTGGGTGGACTTCACGGCGAACTGGCCCCGCTGGCCGGCTCCCTCGAAGACGTCGATGGCCTCCTCAGGGATCTGTCCGGGCGCGGATTCACCAAGGAAATGCTCGACCTGACCAAGGTGGGCGGTTCCACCTCCCGCTACGTCCCCTGGATGCAGGCAACCTACGTGGTGGCCGTCAACAAAAAGGCCCTGGAGTGGCTCCCCGCGGGCGTGGACGTCAACGACCTGACGTATGAGGGCTACCTCGCGTGGGCCAAGTCCGCCAAACAGGGAGCGGGCCGCCCCGTCTTCGGAATGCCGGCCGGCCCGAAGGGCCTGCACCACCGCTTCTACCAGGGTTTCCTGCTGCCCAGCTTCACCGGCGGGCAAATCACCACGTTCCGAAGCCAGGATGCGGTGGGCGCCTGGGACTACATGCAGGAACTGTGGTCCGTGATGGCCCCGGCGTCCACCAACTATGACTACATGCAGGAGCCCCTGGCCCGGGGCGAGGTGCTGGTGGCCTGGGACCATGTGGCCCGCCTGGTCAATGCCCCCGCCGACAAACCGGACGACTGGCTCATGGTCCCCGCACCGCGCGGGCCCAAGGGACGCGGGTACATGCTGATCATCGCCGGGATGGCGCTGCCCAAAAACGGCAAGGACCGTGACCTCGCAGAGAAGGCCATTCGCGCCCTGACCGAACCGGCCGCGCAGATCGAAACCCTGCGCAGCAACGCCTTCTTCCCCGTGGTCCAAACCGAGCTTCCCTCAGACTTGACGGGGGCCATCGCGCTCGAAGCCGCCGCAGTGCGCCGCCAGCAGCGCTCCGCCGGGGCCCTCCTGGCTCTCCCGCCGGTAGGGCTGGGCGCCAAAGAAGGCGAAGTGTCCCAAATTTTCAAGAACTGCTTCCAGCAGATCTGCCTGGAAACCCGGCCCGTCCAGCAGGTCCTGGATACGCAGGCCACACAGCTCAACACCATCCTGAAGGGCCTGAACATTCCCTGCTGGGCCCCCGATCCGATCTCCACCACGTGCGAGGTAGCGTAATGGCTGTAGAGGCACCCCCCACCCCCGCCGCAACAGCGGCACCACCGCGGCGGCGGAAAATACCTCCCGCCGTCCTGTTGATAGCGCCCTCGGTAATCTTCATGGCACTGCTCCTGGGATGGCCCGTCGTCCAGGGAGTACTGCAGGCCTTCAGGGACGACCAGGGTTTCACCCTCGAATTCGTCACCCGCATGGTCCAGGACCCCTACTTCTGGCCAGCGGTCCGCAACACCCTGTTGCTGATCGTGGTGATGATTCCGCTGCAGTTCGCCCTTGCCATCGCCATGGCCCTGATGCTGCGCAGCAACCCGCGGCTGCACAAGGTCCACTTCTTCGTCTGGGCCATCCCCCTGGCACTGAGCGACCTGGCGGCCGGCCTGGTATGGCTCGCGATCTTCAACGACCGCGGCTACCTCAACTCTGTCCTGTCCTGGTTCGGCCTGCAGGGCACCTCCTGGCTGGCCTACGACAACCAGACCAGCATGTTCATCTGCGTCCTCATCGCCGAGCTCTGGCGCGCCACGTCCCTGGTGCTGATCATCGTGGTGGCAGGACTGCAGGGCATCCCCAAGGACTATGACGAGGCTGCCCAGGTATTCGGCGCCACCTTCTGGCAGCGCCTCCAGCACGTGACGCTGCCGCTGCTCAAGCCCAGCCTCCAGGTGGCGCTGATCCTCCGGACCATCCTTGCCTTCCAGACCTTCGCGGTGGCCCAGGCACTGACTGGCCAGAACTTTCCCCTTGTGGTGGGTGAAACCTACCGCTGGTACACCGGGCTGCAGAACCCCAACGTCGCTGCGGCACTGGCACTCGTCATCCTCGTCGTGTCCATGCTGACGTCGATCTTCTACCTGCGGGCTCTCCGCGACAAGAACCAGGGAGGGCTCCGATGAGCACCACTGTGGACACCACGCCCATTGGGCGTCGAAAGCGGAACCGGATCCTGCTGCAGGCGGCGTGCATCGCCGTCTCGCTCTTCATGCTGATCCCCATCTACCTGATCTCGCTTGCGGCGCTATCCAGCCGTGAATCGCTCAACGAGTTCCCGTTGTCGCTCCTCCCCACCCATTTCTCGGTCGAAACGCTCAACGCCTTCCTCGGCTCCACCGGCATCTTCGGAGCACTCGGCAACTCGCTGATTGTTGGCGCCGGGACCCTCCTGCTGTCAGCGCTGATCGGCGTTCCCGCGGGGTACGCACTGGCCCGGTTCACCTTCCCCGGCAAGGACCCGTACCAGCTGTTCCTGCTCTTCACCCGGGCCCTCCCCATCGTGGTGCTGTCCGTTCCCCTGGCCAGGCTCTTCCTGACGGTGGACATCTATGACACGACGTACGCCGTCATCCTGCTCCACACCGCGCTGGCGGTGCCCACCACCATCCTGATCTCTGCCAGCGTCTTCCTCAGCGTCCCCATCGACGTCGAGGAAGCTGCCCGGCTGTTCGGCTGCTCACCGCTCGGGGCGTTCGGCAGGGTGGTGCTGCCCATGGCACTGCCGGGCCTCGCCGCGGCGTCGATCTTCACCTTCGTCATGTCCTGGAACGAAGTGCTGGGCGCATCCATCCTCACCCTCGACCACCGCACCCTTCCCGCGCAGGTCCTCAGCTCGCTGTCAGACTCACCGCTCGCGTACAGGTTCGCCGGGGGCTTTGCCCTGGTCATCCCGTCCATCATCTTCATTGCCCTGATGCGCCGCTACCTCACCAACATGTGGGGCTCAACCATCCGCTAGGCCCTCCAGGCCCACCACCCACTCTTTCGAAGGAGCCCATCGTGGCTGACATCCAGATCTCCAACCTCGTCAAAACCTATCCCGGCGGATCAGAACGCGCGACGGATGACGTGTCCCTGTCCATCCGTGACGGTGAGTTCACCGTCCTCCTCGGACCTTCCGGTTGCGGAAAGACCACACTGCTGAGGATGATCGCCGGGCTCGAACTGCCCGACTCAGGTTCGATCTCCATCGGCGGCCGCGACGTCACCTACCTGCCGCCCAATAAGCGCAACCTCTCCATGGTGTTCCAGTCCTACGCCGTCTTCCCCCACCGGAAGGTCCGCTACAACATCGGATTCGGGCTGAAGATGGCCAAGGTGCCGGCGGATGAAATTGAACGCAAGGTGCAGTGGGCGGCCGATCTTCTCCAGCTGGGCCCGTACCTGGACCGGCTCCCGGCCAACCTCTCCGGCGGCCAGCGGCAGAGGGTTGCCGTGGCGAGGGCCATCGTCATGGACGCCGATGTACTGCTCATGGACGAGCCGCTGTCCAACCTCGACGCCCTGCTCCGCCTGACCTTCCGCTCGGAACTGAAGAAAATCGTCCAGGACCTTGGGACCACCACGGTCTACGTCACGCACGACCAAAGCGAGGCGCTTTCCCTGGGAGACCAGGTGGCCGTGATGCGCAAGGGCCGGATCGCGCAGCTGGGTGACCCGCTGGACGTCTATGACGCCCCCGCGGACCGGTTCGTGGGCGGCTTCATCGGTTCCCCGCCGATGAACTTCCTGGACGCCGCAGTCAGCCACGACGGCGGCACGCTGGTCCTGGGTGAACAGCAGCTCATGGCCCCTTCCATCCTGCGTTCCTTCGCAGGCAAGGACGTCCTCCTTGGGGTCCGTGCCGAAAACGTGGCAGTCAACAGCACCCGCTCTTCCGGCGATGTGGCCGCCACTGTCCTGGTGGTGGAACCGATGGGCTCCACCACCCTGCTCACCGTTGAGGTGGACGGACACCCCCTCAAGGTGCAGGCGCCGCCCACCTTCAAAACGGCACCCCACCGGACTGTCTGGCTGGGCTTCGCACCGAACACCATGCGCGTCTACGACCGCGAAACGTCAATGGCACTGGAGGCCTCATGAACCCGACCCGCTCCCTGTCCATGGAAGAACTGCGCTCAGCCGCTGTTGAAGTCCTCAAGGTCAACGACCTGGGCACCATGACCAGCGCCGCCCCGAACCTGTACCCCCACATGTGGAGCTGGGACGCGGCCTTCGTTGCCATCGGGCTTGCCCGCACCAGCGTCCCCCGGGCCGTCACGGAACTCCGCAGCCTCCTCAAAGCGCAGTGGTCCACGGGCATGATTCCGCACATCGTGTTCAGCGACAACGACACCGGATACTTCCCGGGCTTCGACCGGTGGGGCACGGAAAGTGCGGCGGCGCTGCCCGAAGGTATCCGCAGCAGCGGCATCTGCCAGCCTCCCGTCCACGCCATCGCACTGCGCCACATCGTTGACCGCGGGCGGGAAAACGGCGGCGAAGACCAGGAGGTGGCCGAGTCGTTCCTGGCGGAGTCCTTTGACGGGTGGCTGGCATGGCACCGGTGGCTGGCGGCAGTCCGCGACCCCGACGGCGTTGGGCTCGTTGAAATCCACCACGGCTGGGAATCGGGTTTCGACAACTCACCCCGGTGGGACGGCCCCTACTCACGGATCGTTCCGGGACCCGTGCCGGCATTCACCCGCAGGGATGTCCTGCACGTGGCAGACGCCAGTGAACGGCCCGACGACGACGAGTACACCAAGTACCTGTGGCTGGTTCAGCAGATGGCCGAGGTCGGGTTCGATGACGCCGCCGTGCAGGACGTCGTCGATTTCCGCGTCCGCGACGTCTTCTTCTCCGCAATCCTGGCTGCGTCCAGCGATGTCCTTGCAGGCCTTGGCGATGAGCTCGGCCGGGAACACGAGGCCGGCGAGCTCCGGGCCATGGCGGCCCGGTTCCGCGCAGGTGTCGCCTCGACGGTGGACCCGGAGACCGGGCTGGCGCGGGACTACGACGTGCTGGCCCGGGAATGGATTGGCACTGAGACGGTTTCCGGTTTCGCGCCCCTCGTGGCAGGCGGCGACCCCGCCCTTCTGGCAGCCCAGCGGGAACTCCTGCGCGGACCGCGGTGGATGGGCTTCCCGGGCCTGCGCTTCCCGCTGCCACCTTCCACATCCCCTGCCAGCGATGCCTTCCGGCCCCGGACCTACTGGCGCGGCCCCGTGTGGCCCTTCCTCAACCTGCTCCTTGGCTGGGCCTGCGCCCGCGATGGTGAGGCAGCGCTCTTCGAGATACTGAGGTCGGCCTCCCTTGAACAGCTTTCGGACCTGCAGTTCGGCGAGTACTACGAGCCGTTCACGGGAGAACCCCTCGGAAGCCTCGCCCAGGCATGGACCGCGGCTGCGGCCCTGGAATGGGTGGGGTCGTATGAGGGGAACAACAAGGCGAAGTAGGCTGGGGAACCGGGAAAGGGGGCCGGAGTGACGGTTGAAAGAGTGCCTGCGGGACTGGTTGGGGCGACGTCGCACGGGCACCTGCTGGAACTTATCCGCGCCGCGGACGGACTGTCCCGGCAGCAGCTCCTGTCCACCACCGGCATGTCACGGGCCACCCTGTATGAACGGCTGGACACGCTCACCCGGCGTGGCTACATCTACGAGGCGGAGCCGCTGGGTTCCACCGGCGGGCGTCCGTCACGGAAGATCCGCTTCGAAGACAGGGGCAGGGTGGTCCTGGCGATCACCCTCGGCCAGACCCACGGCACAGTAAGCATCGCCGATACCGTGGGCAGGCAGCTGCGCTCCTTCACGAAAACCCTGGATGTCAGCGACCCCGCCGAGTCCGTCCTGGGCCCGTTGATCCAGGAAGGGCAGGCGCTGTTGGCCCAGGGGAAGAATGAGACGCTGCTCGGTATAGGTGTCAGCCTCCCGGCTCCCGTGGAGGCGGGTACGGGGCACGTCCGGCACCCCACGACCCTCCCCGGCTGGGCAGCGGACTCCGTAGTAGCAGCGGTCAACGCCTCTTGGGACCTGCCCCTCGTCGTCGAGAACGATGCCAGGGCAGCCGGCCTGGGCGAGCGCAGGAGCGATGCCGAGACCGTGGTCTACGTGAAAGTGGGCACCGGCATTGGCTGCGGCATCGTGGTGGAGGGTTCCATCCTCCGGGGTGCCCACGGCGCGGCGGGGGACATCGGACACATCCGGATGACTCCGGACGGTCCGCTGTGCCGGTGCGGCCGCCGCGGCTGCCTCGCGGCCTACAGTTCAGGCAGGGCACTCAGTGAGAAGCTCAGCGCACGGGGCTTCAAGAACATGGCAGCCATCCGCGCCGCTGCGGGGGCGGGTGATCCTGCGGTGCTCGGGGCCCTGGAATCGGCGGCGGAAGCGCTGGGCAGCGCCCTGGCCGCCACGGTCACAACGCTCAACCCTGACCGGCTGGTCCTGGGAGGGGAAGTGGGATCCATGGACTTTTTCGCACAGCAGGTGGGAGAGCGCGTCCTCGCCGATGTGGTGGACCGGATCGGCGAAGGCCTGGTGGTGGAAACCGGGCACCAGGAAGACGTTGCTGCCTGTTCGGGGCTCGCTACCCTTGTGATGCGGAAGATTTTCGCCCCGGGAGCTGTGGACCAGGTGTTTTCAGAAGAAGCAGTCCGCACGGCATCCGGCAACCCCCGGCGGTAGCAGGCAGGACATCCAGAAGCGAAAGCAGGTCTGCGCATGGCACGCGTCTTGATCACCGGATCCACTGACGGGCTGGGCCGGGCGGCAGCGGCCTCGCTGGTGCAGGCCGGCCACGAGGTGATCGTGCACGCCCGGTCCTCCCGCCGGCTCCCCGCGGTCCAGCACCTCCTGGACCGCGGTGCGCAGTGCGTCGTCGGCGACCTTGCCAACCTGGAGGAGGTCCGGCAGCTAGCGGACCAGGCGAACGGAATCGGCGGTATCAGCGCCGTCATCCACAACGCAGGCGTGCTGAACGGCCCTGCACTGCTGCCGGTCAATGTCGTCGCCCCGTACCTGCTGACCGCACTCATCCCCGGTCCGCGCCGGCTGGTCTACCTCAGCAGCGGGATGCACCGGGGCGGCGACACCGGACTGGACGCCCTGGATTGGACCGGACGCACGACGACGGCCTCCTACTCCACCACCAAGCTGCACGTCACCGCGCTCTCCGCAGCGGTGGCCCGGCTGTTTCCTGACGTCACCAGCAACGCCGTGGACCCTGGCTGGGTCCCCACGCGGATGGGCGGGCGGTCAGCGCCGGACAGCCTGGAACTGGGCCACCGCACGCAGGAGTGGCTGGCCACCAGCGATGATCCGGCGGCGCTGGCCAGCGGCGGCTACTGGTACCACCAGCGCCGGCAGACGCCGCATCCGGCAGCCCACGACTCCCAGTTCCAGGACGCCCTCCTGGCGCAACTCGCGGAACACACCGGAGTTACCCTGGACGCGCTGCGCTGACCCCGTCGACTGCTGAGTACTTGTCGTTTTCGCGCCCGATAACGACAAGTACGGAGCAATCGATGGGGTTTTGTGCCGGTACGGTGCAGTGGATGGGGTTAGGAGGCGCTGAGGCGGCGTTCGACGTCGGCCGCTTCCGGGTAGGCCGCCTGCGTCCCCTTGCGCGTGGTCGCCATGGCCGCCGCAACGGAGGCGAACGCAGCGGCATCCGCGAGCGCATCGCCCGCTGCCAGCCGGACGGCAAGCGCCCCGGTGAAGGCGTCTCCGGCACCGGTGGTGTCCACGGCACGCACCTCGGTGGGCTGGACAAAGGTGACGCGGGCGCCGGCAGGTGCACCCGCGTCCAGCACCACGGAGCCCTTCGACCCCAGGGTCACCAAAACCTGCCGGATCCCGCGGCCGGCGAACCGGGAGCACACCGCATCCCACTCCGCAGCGGGGGCACCGGCACCGGGCACGTCCGATCCCAGGAACAGCGCGGCCTCGTGGGCGTTCACCAGCAGGACGTCTGCCAAACCGGCCAGGGCTGACGGGATCTCCGCGTAGGGCGACAGGTTCAGCAGGACCTGTGCGCCGGCGTCGTGCCCTGCCTGCGCGGCCGCCAGCACCGTCTCCATGCTGACCTCCAGGCAGAGGCTGACGACGTCGGCCCCCTCCAGGACGTCCGCAGCGCGGGTCACGTCGGCGGGTGACAGCGTCCCGTTGGCGCCGGCGGAGATGATGATGTTGTTTTCGCCGCGGGCATCCACGGCGATCACGGCAACGCCGGTGGGCTCCCTGGAAGTGCGCACATGGCTGACGTCCACGCCTGCCCCGGCGACGGAGGCCTCGAGCATGTTGCCGTTGGCGTCCTCCCCCACGGCACCCACCAGGCTGACGTGCCCGCCCAGGCGTGCCGCGGCGACTGCCTGGTTGGCACTCTTGCCGCCCGGGTTCACAGCGAACCCGTTTCCGTGCACCGTCTCGCCGGGCTTCGGCAGGCGGTCGCAGTAAATGGTGAGGTCGGCGTTGAGGGAGCCGACGACGACGATCCGGCCTGGGTGCCCAACGCCCGCGCTGCTCATGCGGCCACCTCCGCCTCAACCGGCTTGGGGATCAGCAGCGACGCGGCGAACGCAGCGACGGTCAGCGCCAGGCCCACGAGGACGACGGTCAGGTAGGAGGCACCCGCATCGCCGAGGGCCGACGTCGCCACCAGCACGGCGGGCAGGATCAGGAAGCTGAGGCCGGCGCCGAGGTTGAACGCGCCGGCGTTCATGCCGGGCAGGAAGCCGGGGTTGCCGGCGGGCGAGAGGACAACGCCGAGTCCGTTGAGCATGATGTTGACGGTACCGGCGTACATGATGCCCAGCAAGACCGTACCGAAGATCATCAGCGGCAGGCTGTGCAGGCCCAGGAACGCGATGACTGCGAGCGCGGCGATGCTGCCCAGGAGCCCGATGCGCAGCACCTTGGTGTAGCCGAGGACCGGGGCCAGCCTGCCGCTGAGCGGACCCACCAGCCAGCCGAGCAGGGCGTACGGGGTGAGGATGATCAGCGACATCTCGGTGGGGCCGACACCGAACCCCGGCGAGGCAGCCTGGACGTAGGCGGGAACGATGCCGTTGATGACGGCGAAGATGCCGGTCATGGTCAGCGTGGTGGTCAGCAGCGGGGCCCAGGTGGAACGCTGGCGCAGGTGGACGGTTTCCACCATGGGCTGCGCGGCGCGCTGTTCGGTGCGCCAGAAGGCAAGGAACGCGACGGCGGAGACAGCCACCAGCGCCAGGCCCAGCATCAGCGTGCCTGAGTTGAAGCCTCCCACCAGCTTGGAGCCTTCGTTCAGGGCGGTCAGCAGGGCACCGACGGCCACCACGATGAAGAACACGCCCAGCCAGTCCATGCGGGTTCCTGCGGCGGGCCTGCTTTCGGAAGCGAGGAACACGATGAGGGCTGTGGCCGCGGCGGCGAGGACCACCATGAGCCAGAAGATGCTGCGGAAGCCGTAGTGCTCGGCGAAGTAACCGCCCACGAAGGAGTCCACGCCGGCCACACCGCCATTGACGGCGGTAATAAGGCCCATCAGCGTGCCGTACTTGCGGGGGTTGCTGACGGCGGAGCGCAGCATGATGAGGCACAGCGGGACGGTAGGTCCGCTGACGCCCTGGATGATGCGGCCCACGAAGAGCCAGGTGATGTCCGGGGCGAGCGCGGCGATGACGGAGCCCACGGCCATGAGCAGCATCATGCCCACCAGGACCTTCTTGCGGCCCACGATGTCGCTCAGGCGGGGCAGGAACAGGGAGAACAGGGCGGCGGCGGTGAAGAACCAGGTCTGGGAGAGGCCGATCAGGGCCTGGTCCGCCTTGAGTTCCTGGCCCATGGTCACCAGGGCGGGGCTGAGCATGGAGGCGTTGAGCTGGAACGCCACGCAGGCGGCCAGCAGGGCGGTCATGAGGGCGGCGATGGTGCCGCGGCCGGTCTTGGTTTCAGCCATGGTTGCGGTGGCCATCTACTTGACCCCTCCGGCGGTGAGGCGGGCACTTTCCGGGCGTACGACGTCGGCCGTGCTGCCCTGGGTGCCATCCGCGCCTCCGCTACTCCCGGCGTCGTCCGCCTTGGTATTGGCGCCCGGCTCACCGATGCGGACCAGCGCATCGGTAACCAGGTTCCAGAACCGTGCGTGGTCCAGGTCCACGGCCACGCTGGTGTGGCAGTCCGCGGGTGCCGGGGCGCGGAAGTCGGCCACGGTCATGCCCAGGGTGAGCGTGCCCTGCAGCTCGATGTTGACGGGGACCTTGCGGGTGCTGACGATGCTGGGGTCGATCACGTAGGCCACGGCGCAGGGGTCGTGGACGGGCGGGAAGTCGAAGCCCTGGGCGTCCTTGTAGGTGTGGGCGAAGAAGTCCATCAGCTCGGTGACGAACTTGGCGGGGCCGGTGCCGATGGCGGCGATCTTCTCCACCACCTCCGGGGTGGCCAGCGCCTGGTGGGTGAGGTCCAGGCCCACCATCACCACCGGCCACTTTTCGTTGAAGACGATGTGGGCGGCCTCGGGGTCGATGATGATGTTGAATTCGGCCACGGCGCTCCAGTTGCCCACGTGGTAGCCGCCGCCCATGAGGACCACTTCCTTGACGCGTTCCACGATGCGCGGTTCCTTGCGGGCGGCCATGGCGATGTTGGTGAGGCCGGCGGTGGGGACGAGTGTGACAGTGCCGGGCTCGTGCGCCATGACGGTGTCGATGATGAGGTCGACGGCGTGGCGGGGGTCCAGTTCGATGGTGGACTCGGGCAGTGCGGGGCCGTCCATTCCGCTGTCGCCGTGGATGTCCGGCGCGGTTTCGATGCTGCGCACCAGCGGGCGGGGGCAGCCGGCTGCGAAGGGGACCCCGGTGATGCCGGCGATGGTGCCGACGGCCAGGGCATTGCGGGTGACTTTTTCGAGGGTCTGGTTGCCCACCACCGTGGTGACGGCCAGGAGTTCGATGTTGGGGTTGCCATGGGCCAGCAGCAGGGCCACGGCGTCATCGTGGCCGGGGTCGCAGTCCAGGATGATTTTCCGGGGTTCTGGTGAACCCGTCCGGTGCTGGCTCGCTTGGGGATTTGGTTCCACGATGGTGCTCCACGTCATTGGGGCCTGCCGGGGCAGGGGTTTTGAGTATTCCGGGAGGAATCATGGCAGGGTTGTGTTGCCCGCGTCAAACGCTTGACGTCCGTCCCGCATTGTCCCACGTCAAACGCTTGACGCCTTGCCCTGCCTGGGGCTGCCCGGCGGCGGCTAGGATCGGAGTATGGATTCCGGGGAACAGGTGCAGCAGCGGGCGCGGCCCCGGCGGGTGACGGCAGCCATGGTTGCTGCGCGGGCAGGGGTTTCCGTGGCCACGGTGTCGCTGGTGGCCAACGGCAAGACGGCGGGCCGGGTGTCCGAGGACAACATTTCCCGCGTGCGGGAGGCCATTGCCGAGCTGGGCTACGTGGTGGACGGGATCGGCAGCTCGCTGGCCCGCGGGGTGAGCTCCATCGTGATCCTGGTGGCGCCGGACATCTCCAACCCGTTCTTCGCCAAGGTGATCGGCGGGGTGCGGGAATCGCTCGGACCCACCTACCAGCTGCTGCTGTCCGTCACCGAGTCGGGCGAGTTCCCCAAGGCCGACGACGTGCGGAAGCTGATGTCCCTCCGGCCGGCAGGGCTCCTGGTGGACGCCCCCAACGCAGGCTTCTTGGCCGACCTTTCAGTGGGCGGCCCGCTGGTCCTGCTGGATGCGCCGGGCCTGGCATCCGTCGCCCCGGCAGTCAACCTTGACGTTGCCCATGGGGCCAGGGAGCTGGCTGCGCACCTGGCAGGGGCCGGCCACCGGCGGGTGGCCTACCTGGACAGCATTACGGGGACGGAGACCTTTACCATCCGCCGGGAAGCATTCCTGGCGGAGGCCGCGGCGCGGGGTATGGCCGTGGATCCCAACCACATTCCCGCCACCACCATCGACGTCGGCGAGGCGGCTGCTGCCTTCGCCGCCGCCTGGCCGGAGTGGCAGCGCCAGGGGGTGACCGCCGTCGCCTGCGCCACTGACACGCACGCCTATGGTGTGCTGCAGGAAGCCCGGGTGGAGGGGGTCCGCATTCCGGAGGAGCTGGCGGTGGCCGGCTTCGACGACCTGCCCTACTCAGCCACCAGCAGCCCGGGCCTGACCAGCGTCCACCTGCCCGCGGAGCTGCTGGGGCTGAAGGCCGGAGAGCAGCTGCGCCGGCTGATGGAGGGGCAGGCGCTGGAGCAGGAGGAGCTGACACTGGAGAGCTCGCTGGTGGTACGCGGCTCCACCGTGGCCGCCGCAACCTAGGGCCTTCGTGCCCGGCCCGTGTCGCACCCCGGCCGTAAGCTGGGATTATGCCGAGTAACTGGGAAAGCCTGGACGCGCCGCTGCGTGAGTCTGTGCAGCACAACGTGGAGATCTATGAGCGCGTCCGGCCTGCCCTGAAGCTGGTGACCCGCGACGTCCTGCTGACCCTGCGGGACATGTTGAAGGACAGCGAGGTGACGCCGCTCTTCGTCACCGGCCGCACCAAAACAGTGGAATCCTTCAAGGAAAAGATCTCCCGCACGGAGGAACCGCTGGAGCCGGGTGGACGCAGGCTCCTGAAGTTCCCGGACCCGTTCCGCACCCTCAATGACATGGTGGGCATCCGCGTCATCACCAAACTGCCGGCGGAAAACGCCGTGGTGGCCAACATCATCAAGCGGCAGCGCCAGGTTTTCGACTGCCGTGGGGACCGGGAGAAGGACATCGGGTCCATCGAGTCCGGTACCTATGGGTACTCCAGCCGGCACCTGATCCTGCGGACCATCCAAAACGAGGCCGTCAAGGAGTACCAGCAGGTCTTCAACCCGGACGTTCAGCCCAACGGCAGCTACTTTTTCGAGTGCCAGATCCGCACCATTTTTGCCCACGCGTGGAGCGAGATTGAGCATGACATCCGGTTCAAGGCGGAGGATCCGCGCGCCTGGACGCCGCACTTTGACCGGCAGTTCACGGCCACCGCGGCCATGCTGGAAACGGTGGAGACGGCCTTCGCGGACCTGCACGAGCGGTATGAGGAAGTCCGCAGCTACTGGGACATGGACGGCGAGGGGGCAGCGCCACTCACGCCCAACCGGATCCGCGACGTCTGGCGTACCCTGCTCCCCCACGTGGACCGCAAGGTGGACGATGACTGGGGCTGGGCGGCGGAACTCCTCGCCGCGCACGGGCTGAACCAGACCATGCAGCTGGCCGGGCTGCTGAACGCCAACCGCATTACTGAAGTGCGCAAGGCCCTGGACCACCGCTACTCCCCCGGTCCGGACCGGCTGCTGGACGACCTCCTGCTCTGGCAGTACGGCACAAGCCATGTGGACCTGACCGCCGAGGCGCCCGACGTCGTCCCGCACCCCCGGCGCGACAGCCTGCTGCGGCGGCTGCGGCAGATCGAGCGGTACAGGATGACGGCGAAGTAGGGCTTTGTTGTTGAAACCCACGCAGGTGGTTCTGTCCGGTTTCGGTCCGGTGGGGCAGGCCTTTGTTGCTGCGGTATCGGCGCATGATTCCTTCCTGGAGATTGCCGCCATCCGGGGTCACGAGACGGAGGTCTTCCTTGCTCCCGGCTCCGCCGTGCCGGAGCGCTCCTCCTGGGCGCCGTTGCGGCCAATCGAAGAGACGCTGGCCCTTACCCGGGCTGACGTCCTGGTCCAGGCACTGCCCTCCTCGCCTGAAGCTCACTCGCGCGTGTTGCAGGAGGCGATTGTTGCCTTGAGGAGCGGCGCCGACGTGGTGACAGCGACCAAGAGCCACGTCCTCAGCCATTGGCGCGACCTTGAACGTGCAGCGGACGAAGGCGGGAGCCGCATCCGCATCTCCGGAGCCACGGGCGCGGCGCTTCCCACGGCCGACACCGCCCGTGTAGCACTGAGGGGCATGGGCTGCACGGCTATGCGGGCCTGTCCGAACGGAACCTCCAACTTTGTGTTGGATGAACTTGCCCGTGGTGTTGAACTGTCCGCCGCGGTGCTGGATGCGCAGCGGCGCGGCATCGCCGAGGCGGACCCTTCCGCGGACCTGTCCGGGAAGGACGCAGCCACGAAGGTGCGCCTCATTGCAGGGCTCCTGTGGGACTGGGACGTCTCCCGGATTGCAGTAGAGACAGAGCCGATCGACTCCACCACGCCTGCCAGGGCTTTGGCCGTGGCCGCTCGGGGACTGCGCCTCCGCGCCGTGGCCAGCGCCTCCCTGGACCAGCCCATGGCGGTCAGGGTGCGGCTGGAGGCAGCGGCACCGCCGGACCCGCTCTCCTCCATCACCGGCCCGGAAAAGGCGATGGTCTTTAGGTGCCCCGAAGCCGGCGACATCACGGTCCAAGGCGGCCGGTCCAGTCCCTTGGGGGCCGCACTGGCAACGCTGAAGGACGTATCCAACCTCGCAGGGACAAAAGCCACCGGCTTTCGATAAGGAGCCAAGTAAGGAGCACAAAGCCAGCAAGAGTGCTGTTCATTATATCGAACTCCATCCACTATGCTGTACGCATGACTTCCACCAAGACCGTGGCCATCGCCGTCCCGCTCGAAGCCGAGCTTGTGGACCAGATCCGTGCCGTTGATCCCTCCGTTACCATGCTCCACCAGCCGGAGCTCCTGCCGCCCGAACGCTTTCCGGCCGACCACGCCGGGGATCCCGCCTTCCAGCGGACGGAGGAACAGGAGGAACGCTACTGGGCCATGCTCAACAGCGCCGAAGTGCTGTACGGATTCCCCAACGAAAACCCTGCAGGCCTGGCCCGCATCGCCCGGGAAAACGCCAGGCTGCAGTGGGTCCACGCCATGGCTGCCGGTGCAGGGGGAGCCGTGAAGGCGTCCGGCCTTGACCAGGACATCCTGCAGAAGTTCAAAATCACCACGTCAGCAGGAGTGCACGCCCTGCCCCTCGCGGAATTCGCCGCGATGGGCATCCTGAACGGCTTCAAACGGACCGCAGAGCTGGCCCAGGACCAGGCCGCCAGGAACTGGCCCAGCCTACGCGTCCCCACCCGCCTGGTGAACGGGTCCAGCCTGGTGGTCAGCGGCCTGGGGGAAATCGGACTGGAAACGGCCCGGATTGCCAGCGCCCTGGGTATGAAGGTCAGCGGCACCAAACGCAGCGTGGGACCCATCGACGGCATTGAGCGGGTGGTGGACAACGCGGAGCTGCCGGCCCTACTGGCCACGGCAGACGCCGTCGTCAATACGCTGCCGGGCACCGCCTACACGGAAAAGCTGTTCAACCGCGGGATGTTTGCCGCCATGAAGCCGGGAACCATCTTCGTCAACGTGGGCCGCGGAACCGTGGTGGACGAGGACGCCCTGCTGGAGGCTCTGGACAACGGCCAGGTGGGCTACGCCTGCCTGGACGTCTTTGCCATCGAGCCGCTGCCGCAGGACAGCCCCCTGTGGAACCACCCCCGGGTCATGGTTTCACCTCACACCTCGGCCCTCAGCGCCGCGGAAAACCGCCTGATCACCGAGCGGTTCTGCAGCAATCTCCGCACCTTCCTCGACGGCGGGGACCTCCCCCACCTCGTGGACACGGTCCACTTCTACTAGGACGGGGCGGAAAAGCGATGCGCATCGCCAGAATCAGGACCGCGGAGGGTGCCCGGCATGCAGTGGAGCGGGACGGCATGTGGCACCACGTTGTTGACCCCTTTGAGGAGCCCTTTCAGTACACCGGTGGCACCACCGCGGACAGCGAGGCCATATTCCTTGCCCCGGTAGAACCCAAAGTAGTGATCGGCATTGGCCACAACCGGACGCTGAACAACCACCCCCTGCCCATCCAGGCGTGGCACAAGTCGGTCCACACCGTGGCCGGCCCCGGTGATGCCATCGGCGCGGTCCGGGACCAGGGAACGGTGAACGCGGAGGGTGAGCTCGCCGTCGTCATCGGCAGGACATCAGCAAACCTGACCGCAGAGAACGCGCTGGACCACGTCCTGGGCTACACCTGCGTCAACGATGTCACCAACGTGGACCAGAACCTGGTGGATGAGCGGAACTTCCAAGGCAAGGCAGGGGTCAACTACACACCCTTGGGCCCCTGGATTGAAACCGGACTTGCGGATCCCGGCCAGCTGGCCATCGACGTCTACGTCAACGGGAGGGCCAAGGCCACCTCCGGGACGTTCAACCTGCCCTCCACCGTGGTGGACTGCCTTATCTACGTCACCGAGTGGCTGACCCTTGAACCGGGCGACGTGGTGATGACCGGAGCGCCCGCCACAGGGGTCGCCATCGAACCCGGGGACCGCGTGGACGTCGTGGTGGAGGGCGTTGGCACCTTGAGCAGCATGGTGGCCTGACGGCGAGCAGCCGAGGCCGCCGGGGCACTTATGATGGATTGCGTTCAGTTGACTGAACGATCAGCGAAGTCCGCCCGGCGACCTAAGGAGAATCATGGCCGATTCCCATGCCCCCGCTTCACCCGAAAAGCCGGGAGCCGCGTCGCCTGCGCCGGCAGTCACGCGGGCAGCTGCGGTACTGGACGCCCTTGCCGCCTCTGCCACCGGCCGCCTGACACTGAGCGACCTCTCGCGCGAAGTGGGGATCCCCAAGTCATCCACCTCCAACCTCCTGCTGGCCCTGGAGGAGGCCCGCCTGATCAGCAGGCAGGGTGCCGAGTTCACCCTGGGCCGCAAGCTGGTGGAACTGGGCGCCGCCTATCTTGGCCGGATGGATGAGGTCCAGGAGTTTTACCGGTACTGCGAACAGGCCTCGGTCCTTTCCCGCGAGACCGTCCGGATCGCCATGCTGGACGGCGCCAACGTCATTTACCTCGCCCGGTACGAGGGCCATCCCGCAGTCCGCCTCACCTCCAACATCGGTGACAAGATGCCGGTATCCCTGTGCGCGGTGGGTAAGGCGCTGGTAGCCCGGCTCAACTGGCACGACATCGAGGAAATGTTCCCGGACGACGCCGAACTGCCGGTCCTCACGCCCAAGTCCCTGCGGACGGGCGCTGAGCTGAAGACCCAGCTGAGGGAAATCCGCGAACAGGGCTTTGCCTTCGAGGATGAGGAGTCCACCACCGGCGTGGTGTGCCTCGCCGTCTCCGTTCCCACCCGCGGAGCCCACGGCCCCAGCCTGGGCCTCTCCGTGACGGCCCTCAAGGCGACCTACACCCCGGAGCAGGGCGCCCAGATGGTCAAGGAACTGCAGGAGCTGGCCCATTCGCTGGGCAACCCCATGGGATAGGCGAACACCGCGCCGCCGGCATTTTGTTATTCAAAACCTAAAACTATTGCCAGTCGTTCAGCTTGCTGTATTGTGTTCAGCATAGTGATCGACACAAACGGTGTTGTCACTATGCCACCAGGCCAACGGGGGCCTGGAGCGCATTAGAGGGAGTTCTCGTGACAACTCGTACTAACTCACCGCAGGCCACCACGGACGGCGCCGTCGTCGATCCGGACCAGCTGCGAAGGGCAACACTTGCCAGCTCCGTGGGATCCGCCCTGGAGTACTACGACTTCTACATTTACGGCCTTGCCTCGGCCCTCATCTTCGGCCCGCTGTTCTTCGCGCCGCTCGGCGAGAGCGGAGCCGTCATAGCCTCCTTCGCCACCTACGGCGTCGGGTTCGCGGCGCGTCCCTTCGGCGGCGTGGTATTCGGCCATATCGGGGACCGCTTCGGCCGCAAGATGGTGCTGATCCTGACCATCGGCCTGATGGGCCTGTCCAGCTGCGCCATCGGTCTCCTGCCCACCTTCGACCAGGCAGGAATGCTGGGAGCGGTACTCCTGGTGACGCTGCGCATCCTGCAGGGCCTGGGCGCCGGCGCCGAGCAGGCAGGCGCCACCACCCTCATCTCCGAGGTAGCCCCGCGCCGCCGTCGTGGTTTCTTTGCCTCGCTGCCGTTCGTTGGCATCCAGCTGGGCACCCTCCTCGGTGCAGGGACTTTCGCCCTGATGGCCCTGGCGGACAAGCAGCTCCTGCAGGGCTGGCTGTGGCGCGTTCCGTTCCTGGCCAGCATCATCCTGATCATCATTGCCATCTTCATTCGGCTCCGGCTCAAGGAGACCCCGGTCTTCCAGGAACTGGAGAAGCACAAGGCCGTGGTCAAGAACCCGGTAGGCCAGATCTGGAAACACTCCAAGAAGAACGTGCTGGTCGGCATTGGCCTCCGCATGGGGGAAAACGGCAACTCGTCCATCTACTCCGCGCTGCTGGTGTCCTTCATCAGCATGCCGGCCGGCGTTTTTCCGGGTGACAAGTTCATCGGCCCCACCGGCCTGCTGATTGCCGCAGGCTTCGCAGCGGTGCTGGTGGTCGCCTTCGGCGCCCTGTCCGACCGCTACGGCCGGGTTCCCGTCTACCGCTACGGCGCGCTCTTCCAGGCCGTCATCGCCCTGCCCGCCTTCTACCTGGTCACGCTCGGCAACGTCGCCCTCGTCTGGGCGGTCATGGTGGTAGGCATCGCCCTCGGCGTGCAGTCCATGCTCGGCCCCCAGTGCGCCCTGCTCCCGGAACTGTTCGGCTCCCAGCACCGCTTCACCGGAGTGGCCCTGAGCCGTGAGCTCTCCGCGGTGCTCGCCGGAGGCTTCGCCCCAATGATCGGCGTCGCGCTGCTGGCAGCCACCAACCATTCCTGGCTGGTACCCGCGCTCTACTCGCTGGTCCTGGCGGCGATCTCGTTCGTCACCACGTTCTTCACTCCGGAAACGAACGGCCGCGACCTGGTGGTCGTTGAGGACGCCAGGTGACCAACGACGCCGGTCCCTCCACAGCCACGGCGGGTACCACCCGGCGCGTCGGGTTCGTAGGGGCTCGGGCTCATGGGCGCTCCGATGGCGGCGAACCTGCTCAAGGAAGGCTGGCAGGTCAGGGGATGGAACCGCTCCCCCGCCGCCGTCCGGGACCTTGAGCAGCTCGGTGGGACCGGCGTCGAACACGTCGCGGAGTTGCGTGAGGAACCCGTCATCATCTTCATGCTCCCCGATCTTCCGTTCATCGAGGAAGCAGCGGCGGGACTCCTCGAAGCCTGGCGGACCGCGCCCCCCGCGCCGGGAACACTGCTGGTGGTAATGAGCAGCGTCTCACCCGTGGCGGTCCGGGCGTTTGGCCGCGCCGTGGCCGACGCAAGCGACGGGAACGCCTCGGTGCTGGACGCACCGGTCAGCGGAGGCACGGACGGCGCGCGGCGGGGCCGCCGAGCTTGCGGCGAAGGGCTACACCCCCACCGGGCCGGCGAAGTTCATGCACAAGGACCTGTCCTTTGTGCTGGAAGCGGCGGGCAACGCCGGAGCCGCCGCGCCATTGGCTTCCGCCGGCGTTGACCTCGACGCGCAGCTGGTGGCGCAGGGCCTGGGGGACCTGGGCCTGGCTGTGGTCCGGCAGGCAATTGCCAATCTGGCCCGGCTTTAAGCTGCATTACCCCGGAAACCCGGGTCCCGCCGTCGTAAGGGTCCTAAAAGTGGGCCAGCCTGGCACCGCTTCGTCGCTTCGAAAGGCGCCACGGCTGCTATATCCTGTTCTTTTCCCGTCCGGGCCAGGGGAAGGCAGGACACAGCACGTCGAATGGCCCCGTAGTGACACCCAGCAACGAATTTTCCAGACCCGCCTCTGGCAACATAGCGCGCGAAGATTTCCTCGACTGCCCCACCGGGCTCGTGGAGTACTACTTCGACGAGGGCGTTTTCCACTGGTCGGACAGCCTGTACCGTATGTACGGCTTTGAACGGGGCGACGTGGTCCCGTCCATGGAAATGGTCTTTCCGCACCTCGAGCCTGAAGACCGGCCAAGAGTCCAGGCCTATTGGGACCACGTATCGAGCGTCGGCGGCCCCTCATCCATCTACGTGTCCATCCGGGACCGCAAGGACCGCCAGCACAAGATGCTTTTCTCGGCGGACCACATCCTCGACGGTGACACCCCGATCGGCGTCTGGGGTGTGGTGGTGGACCTCACCGAGTCGATCCACACCGACCGGCACCAACTCGCCACGGAGGCGGTGGCCGCGTCGGCCCTCAACCGGGCGGTCATTGAGCAAGCCAAGGGCGTACTGATGGGACGCACGGGCATTGATGCGGACAAGGCCTATGCGCTCATAAACCAGCTGAGCCAGGACACGAACCGCAAGGTCTACGCCATTGCACATGACATCGTGGAACGCGCAACCACCCGTGCGGGGGATCCGACCAACAGGGACCATCCGCTGCTGTAGGGCGGACCGGTTGCGGGCGCTTCTGGCAAACGCGGGCGGCGGTGACATATTGCGACATGTCCCCGGGCACCCGCACATGGCTGCGCCTATTCTGGGGACGAGCCACGCCTTGTTGCACATCCCGCCCTGCCGGAGGAAGCCATGCCCCATCCCGCACTCCCCCTTCGCAAGCTTGGATTCCTCACCATCGGCTTGTTCGATCCGGCAGATCCTGCCGCCGGCCATGAATCCACGCTGCAGATCATCGGACTCGGCGAGCGGCTGGGCTTCGACAGCGCCTGGCTGCGCCACCGGCACCTCCAGTTCGGAATCTCCTCACCGGTTGCGGTCATGGCTGCCGCCAGCCAGCGCACCTCCCGGATCGAGCTTGGTACGGCCGTGACCCCGTTGGGCTGGGAAAACCCGCTTCGGCTGGCCGAGGACCTGGCCACTGTGGACCTGCTGGCCGGGGGACGGATCAACCCGGGGGTAAGCGTGGGCGAACCGATGAACTATGACACCGTGAAGCATGAGCTGTACCCGGACACAGCAGAGCGTGAAGACTTCAGCTACGCCCGCGTGGAACGGCTTGGCCGCCTGATCGCCGGGGAAAAGGTCAGGGAATTCTCCGGCAAGCAAGGCGTGGTGGAGGAATTCTCCAACCGGGTCGAGCCCCACTCGCCCGGTCTCCGGGACCGCCTCTGGTACGGGGCCGGAAGCACTAAATCGGCCGTCTGGGCCGGCGCCCACGGCTTCAATCTGCTCTCCAGCAGCGTGATCTTTCCGGACAAGGACCAGGAACCGGACTTCGCCCTCGTCCAGCAGTCGCAGATCCGCGCCTTCCGTGACGCGGCTGCCGCCGCTGGATATTCCGGGGCACGGGTTTCGCAGGGTCTGGTGGTGATCCCCACCGACTCGGCGACTGCGGCGCAGCGGGAGAAGTACCAGCAATACGTGAACGAACGCACCCCCCGCACTGCTGCTCCGCAGGGGCCAAGGGGCATGATGTTCGCCCGGGACCTGATCGGCACCAGCGAGGAAATCACGGAGCAACTGTACGCCCACGCCGGCTTCCAGGAGGTGGACGAAGTGGCGTTTGCACTGCCGTTCAGCTTCGACCACGGGGACTACGTCCAGATCCTGACCGACATCGCCGGCAAGCTGGGGCCCGCCCTGGGGTGGGCTCCTTCCCAAGCGGGGTAAGGGCGCCCAGCCGCCAAGGTTGGTGCGGTGCCCTCGGGGGACAGACGGCGGAAGCTGTTGTCCCGCAGCCCAGACAGCGCTCCTGTCCCCCCGCAAATGGACGTTTTGCGCAAATGTGGACTGACCACTGTGGACTGACCATTGACCGAGAGTCGGTCCCAGCCTAGTATCGTGCCATTACGCTTTCCGGAAAGTGGAAACCCCCTTCCATTCTTGTTGCAGACAAAGGAGTCTCTTGTGACAGCGTTCCAACAGATTGTCGACCCCCTGGGGTCGCTCGCCCTTGCAGCGGTGCTGGCGGCCCTCCCCCTGATCCTGCTCTTCATCCTCCTCGGAATCTTCCGGACCAAAGCTTGGAAGGCGGCAGTGGCCAGCCTGGCTTTGTCCATCCTGCTGGCGGTCGTCGTATGGAGGATGCCGGTTGGCCAGGCCCTCAGCGCCACCGCCGAAGGAGCGTTCTATGGTTTCTTCCCAATTCTCTGGATCCTGATCAACGCCCTGTGGGTCTACCGGCTGACCACGGAAACGCGCTGGTTCGGAGTGCTCGGTGCAACGATCAGGTCCGTCTCCGCCGACCTTCGGATCCTGACCATCCTGATCGCGTTCTGCTTCGGGGCCCTTCTTGAGGCCCTCGCCGGCTTCGGCGCCCCGGTGGCAATCACGTCCGGCATGCTCATGGCGGCGGGGATGAAACCCCTCAAATCCGCGGCGGTTTCGCTTCTGGCCAACACCGCACCCGTTGCCTTCGGCGCCATGGGATCGCCCGTCATCGCCCTGAGCGGCGTCACCGGCATCCCGCTGGCAACCGTTTCGTCCATGGCCGGACGCCAGACGCCGTTCCTGGCCCTCATTGTCCCGCTGCTGCTGGTGTTCATCGTCGATGGCAAGCGCGGTGTCCGCCAGACGTGGCCGGCCGCCGTCGTGGGAGGCGTGGTGTTCGCCATCGTCCAATTCCTTACGTCGAACTTCTTTACCGTCGAACTCACGGACGTCCTCGCCGGCATTGTCGCCACCGCCGCCGTCTTGCTGCTGCTGCGCGTGTGGAAGCCCGCCCAGACGATGACTGGTGACGAATCCGGGGCCGTGGACGGGGAAACGGAATCCATTGCGCTGGCCACGGGGACCGCCTCAGTCAGCCGCAGGGCAGGTGCCACAATGGTCGACGGCGGGAGGACCGGCGAAGCGGCGCGTCCCAGTCAGGCCGGCCTGGGGCCAGCAGGGGAACCGGGTGTTTCTGTGCGCCCGTCGCCCCGTGAGATCTGGATGGCGATAGCGCCTTACCTCGTGATCATCGCCGTCTTCTCCCTCTCCCAAATACCGGCCGTCAAGTCCTGGCTGACTGCTGCGGGCGGCTTCTCGTTCAGCTGGCCGGGGCTCGACGTGGTGGGATCCAATGGCAAGCCTGTCTCCTCACAGACCATGCGTTTCGACCATCTCAAGGCCACCGGAACGCTGCTGCTTATTTCCGGCCTCATCACCCTGGTTCTCTACCGGATCCGCTTCGGCGCGGGCGTAAAGATCTACGTCAAGACCCTTTCGATGCTCAGGTGGACGATCCTGACCGTATGCTCCGTCCTGGCCCTTTCGTTCGTCATGAACCTCTCGGGGGAGACCGGAACCCTCGGCGTTGCCCTTGCCTCTACGGGCGGGATCTTCGCCCTGATCTCCCCGATCCTGGGTTGGATCGGCGTGGCGCTTACCGGCTCGGACACCTCCGCAAACTCGCTTTTCGGCCAGCTCCAAGTCACCGCGGCGTCGCACGCCGGCCTTTCACCGGTACTGATGGCGGCCACCAACTCTTCGGCTGGCGTCCTGGGCAAGATGCTCTCCCTGCAAAATCTTGCCGTAGCCGCGGCCGCTGTGGGCATCGACGGGCTCGAAAGCACCCTGTTCCGCAGGCTTCTGGGCTGGAGCGTCGCCCTCCTGGCACTCCTCACCATCCTCGTCCTGCTTCAGACCAACGTCCTCGCATGGATGGTGCCGTGAGCACCCGTCCGGCCCCATCCGCTCCCCTCCAAAACGATCCGGAAAGTCCCATCATGACCGTTCACACCGCCTCCCCCGCCGCGCCCACCTCCTCGCCGACAGCGGCAGTGCTGGGAGCACACCCACAGGCCACCACGGACGCCGATGCCCGCAAGGCCGCAGCCACGGACCGTTCCGGCTATATCCCGTCCACGCTTCCCGACGGAGTGGTCGTCGCCCGGGGGGTTGATGACGTCGTCGAGGCCCTCCGCCTCGCCCAAGCCCACGGCGTCCCCGTTGTCCCGCGGGGAGCGGGTACCGGCCTCGCCGCCGGCGCCAGCGCACACGAAGGCGAGATCGTGCTCGATGTCTCGCGGATGAACCGCATCCTTGCCATCGATCCCGTGGAGATGACTGCCATCGTCGAACCCGGGGTAATCAACGCGGAGGTCAATGCTGCCGCAGCCCAGCACGGGCTCTTCTACGCCCCCGATCCCGCAAGCACCGCGATCTGCTCGATCGGCGGAAACATCGCCACGAACGCAGGAGGTATGTGGTGCGCGAAGTATGGCGTCACCCGGGAATCGGTGCTGGGGCTGGTTATTGTGCTGGCAGACGGACGCATTCTTCGGACCGGCAGGAAGACCATCAAGGGCGTCACGGGCTATGACCTGAACGCCCTCTTCATCGGCTCCGAGGGAACCTTGGGCGTGGTCGTCGAAGCCACGCTTCGCCTGCGCCCCAAACCCGTGCGCACGGAGACCCTGGCAGCCTACTTTGCCGACATCGAGGCAGCCGGCCGGGCCGCCTCCGCAATCACTGCGGCCCGCATCCAGCCGTCCATCCTGGAACTGATGGACGGGCCCACTCTGGAGGCCGTGGACCTGGCTGAGGGCACCAAGCACCGCGAGCTCGGCGGAGCCTTCCTCCTTGCCCAGACTGACGGCTACGGTGCCCACCTCGAACTCGACGAGATTGTGCAGGCGATCAGCCCATACGCAACTTCGATCCACCGGGCCGCAGATGCAGTGGAGGCCGAAGCCCTGGTCAAGGCACGGCGGGACGCGATCCCAGCCCTGGAAAAGCTTGGGCGCGTATCGATCGGCGACATCGCGGTGCCCCGGAACCGCCTTGCCGAGGCGTTCACCGGGCTCGAAGACATTGCCGCCCAGAGGGGAGTGCGGATTTTCAGCGTTGCGCATGCAGCTGACGGCAACCTCCACCCGATGCTCGTCGTCGACCCCCACGAATCAATCACGGAGGGGCCCGCGAAGGCCGCGCTTGGGGACATGTTCCACCTCGCCCAGCGCCTCGGCGGCACCTTGACCGGCGAACACGGCGTAGGACTGTTGAAGCGGGAGTGGGTCGGCGAGGAGATCGGCGAAACGTCCCGGTCCCTGCAGCAGGCCATCAAGGGCGTCATTGATCCCGCGGGAATCCTCAACCCCGGCAAAGCCATTTGACATGGCGTGCCCTGAGCACCGGCCAAGAACACCCCCGCCCGCCCACCACACAAATTTCCTTAACACCGAACTCTTTAAGAGGAGCAACAAATTATGTCGTCGCACGTGAAGACAAATGGACTCAGCGTCGCGGGAGGACTCTATTCCTTTGTCCAGGATGAGGCACTCCCCGGCACCGGGATCGAACCGGAGGCCTTTTGGGCAGGGGCGGCAGCCCTTATCGGGGAGTTTTCCCCGCAGGTTCGGGAACTGTTGGAAACACGGGACCGGCTGCAGGAGCAAATTGATGAGTTCCACGGCGCCCAGCCCGGTCCGGTCGACCCTGACGCGTACGAGGCTTTCCTCCGCTCGATCGGTTACCTGGTCGACGAACCGGAAGACTTCAAAATCACCACCGCCCGCGTGGACCCTGAAATAGCCTCGGTCTCGGGCCCTCAGCTGGTCGTGCCGCTGCTGAATGCACGCTTCGCCGCGAACGCGGCCAACGCCCGCTGGGGTTCCCTGTACGACGCGCTTTACGGCACCGATGCCATCGACGAGGCGGAAGGGCGCGAGCGCACCGGCGCCTACAACCCGGTCCGCGGTGCTGCCGTCGTCGCCCGCGGCCGCCACTTCCTCGATGAGAACACCCCTCTGGCGGAAGGGTCGCACGCAGACGTCACCGCGTACCGCGTCGTCGATGGCATCCTGGTCGCCGAGAACGCCCATGGCAGTACGGGCCTGGCCGAACCTTCCCAGTTCGCCGGCTACCACGGGACCGGGCTGGAGCCGGACGCGGTTCTGCTGGTGCACCACGGGCTGCACATTGAGATCCAGATCGACCGGAGCCATCCCATCGGGGCGGGTGACGCCGCAGGCGTGAAAGACATCGTCCTTGAGTCGGCTGTCACGACGATCATGGACCTTGAGGACTCGGTGGCCGCAGTGGACGGCGAGGACAAGGTGGCAGGCTACCGCAACTGGCTCCAGCTCATGCAGGGAACCCTCACCGCTGAGGTTGAAAAGGGCGGGAAGACCCATGTCCGGCGGCTCAACCCCGACCGCGTCTATACGGCTCCCGACGGATCCGGACTGACCCTCCCCGGCCGTTCCTTGTTGCTGATCCGCCAGGTCGGCCACCTCATGACCAGCGACGCCGTCCTCGACGCGGACGGCAACCCAGTGCCCGAGGAGATCCTCGACGCGCTCTTCACCGGCCTTGGCTCCGTTCACGACCTTCGCGGACCACATGCGGGGAGCAATTCCCGGACCGGGTCGGTCTATATCGTCAAGCCCAAGATGCACGGGCCCCATGAGGTAGCCGTTGCATGCGCCCTGCTCGCCCAGGTGGAATCCGTCCTGGGCCTGGACCCGCTCACGCTCAAGATCGGCATCATGGATGAAGAGCGCCGCACTTCCGCCAACCTCAAGGCCTGCATTTGGGAGGCCCGGGACCGGGTTGCGTTCATCAACACAGGCTTCCTGGACCGCACCGGCGATGAGATCCACACATCGATGCTGGCCGGACCGATGGTCCGCAAGGCGGACATGCGCTCCACCAGCTGGATCAAAGCCTACGAAGACGCCAACGTCGACATCGGGCTCGAGTGCGGCTTCGCCGGCCGGGCGCAGATCGGCAAGGGCATGTGGGCTGCGCCGGACAACCTGGCGGACATGCTGGAGCAGAAGATCGCCCACCCCCTTGCCGGGGCTGACTGCGCGTGGGTCCCGTCCCCCACTGCTGCGACCCTCCACGCCATCCACTACCACCAGGTCGACGTGGATGCCCAGCAGGCGCAGCTCGGTCACGAACGCCGCTCCACGCTGCGGCAGCTGCTCACCATTCCCGTGGGAAATCCGGCTGAATGGGACGCCGACTCCCGGCGCAACGAGCTGGACAACAACATCCAGAGCACCTTGGGCTATGTCGTTCGATGGGTCAACGCCGGCGTCGGCTGCTCCAAGGTCCCCGACATCCACGGCACGGCGCTGATGGAGGACCGCGCCACCTGCCGGATCAGCTCACAGCACATTTCGAACTGGCTCCTTCACGGCGTCATCACTGAACAGCAGGTGGAGGACTCACTGCGGCGCATGGCCGAAGTAGTGGACGCACAAAATGCCACCGACCCGGACTACCTGCCGCTTGCCCCGTCCTTCAGCAGCGAAGCGTTCCTGGCGGCCCGTGAACTCGTGCTGGAGGGAGCGGCACAACCCTCCGGCTACACCGAGCCAATCCTCCACCGGCGCCGCGAAGCGCAGAAGCACACCACCGACCTCGCCAGGAGCGCATCATGAGCCTGAACCTCGACACCGCCCAGTCCATCATCGCCGAGGCCCTCGCCGCCGGACAGCAGCACGGCTTCAAGCCACTGACCGTCGTCGTACTCGACCCCGGAGGGCACGTTATTGCCGCGGCGAGACAAGACGGCGCTTCCAACAGCCGCTTCGAAATCGCCCACGGCAAGGCGTACGGCGCACTCGCCCTGGGCATGGGCTCGAGGGCGCTTATGGAACGGGCTGAGCAGCAGGCCTACTTCATCGCTGCCGCAGCCGCAGCCATCGGCGGACGCCTCATCCCCGTCCCCGGCGGAGTACTCGTCCGCAGCAGTGAGGGCACCATCCAAGGAGCCGTCGGGATCAGCGGTGACACCTCGGACAACGATGAGACGGCCGCATCCAAGGCCATCCAGGCGGCAGGGTTGACGGCACAAGTAGCCTGACCCGCACTGCACTGCTGGAACCCAGCCCCCTGGAGACTTCCTCTCCAGGGGGCTGGCGCGTATCCGGGCTCAGATGGCCTTCCCGTAAAACCATTCAATGTGCTCACGGACCAGACGCGCTGCCAGAACCCCGTCCCGGGCCTCGACAGCGTCGAAGATGCCGTGGTGGTGGGCCCGAAGGACGTGCACCACCTCTTCCCACGCCCCCTGCCTGACAGCGGCGTCGCTGATGTAGTCGCGGATCGCCTCGCGCATCGATTCCATCATGGTGCTTACGACGACGTTGCCGGCCAAGGCGCTCAGGGCGACGTGGAATTGGGCGTCCAGGAGGGTGAATATCTGCGAGGGCAGGCCGTCGTCGTCCATCGCCTCAAGCAGCCTGCGTGCGTCGTCGATTTGTTCAGGAGTCCATGGTGCGGTTGCGGCATGCTCAAGGGCCCACGTCTCAGTCATGGTCCTGGCCTCGACGATGTCCTTGAGGGGGAGCTGATGGCTCGCGACGTGCATGCGCAGGGCTCCGCCGAGGGCCGATGACGGGTTCGAGACCACAATGGTCCCTGAATTGGGCCCCGAGCCCGTCGCCGAACGGACCACGCCCATCACTTCGAGCGCCCGGATGGCGTTGCGCACGGAGGCGCGTGAAATGGCGAACTGTTCCGCGAGCGCACGTTCACCGGGCAACCTGTCACCGAGCTTGAGGGCCCCGGAGCGAAGGCTCTCCTCCACATGGCGGAGCACGGCATCATGTGCCCGGGCGGCGGTGAATTCAGACATAGACCAATCATGCCGCAGCGGAGTCCCGGAGAAGGTCCCGCGCAGCCGATTGGGCTGACGTCCGGGGTAGTGATTCCCCGCGCCGGACCGCCGCCGGCCGCCCTAAAGGGCCAGGCGCGGCCCGTCGGCCAGGACGGGAGCGGAACCAACAACCGGGAGGGCCTCGGTCAGGGCCTCGACGACGGCCAACTGGCCGGTGGAATCAGGAACGCCGGGGTACTGGACATGCGCAGCTTCGGCAGGCTCGGCGGCCGTCTCCTCCGAGCGCATGCGGACAAGCGCCACTGCCGAGATGAGGAACCAGGCCACATTGGTGACCACGGAGGGCCAGGCCTGATGCAGGGTGCCGTTGAGAATGAAGGCCACAGAGCCGAACAGGTTTGCGGTCTGGAAGCCCTTGCCGGCCTTCAGCCAGCCCATGGAAACCGCGAGATATGCACTGAGTATCGCAACAGCGCCTGCCCAGCCGGCGATTTCCCACAGCAGTTCCATGGCGACCTTTCAAGGGTGCCCAGGCGCAGAAATGCGGGCAGGGCTTAAGAGGGTGGTACGGGTTGGTTTTCGCCGGGGCCAGGTTCCTCAAGCCCTGTTCGGGCGAGGACCTCATGCTGGCCGGCGGCATAATCATATCCTGCGTGCGGTCACGGTTTTTACCGCCGGACCGTGACGCTCCCCACGTCTGGACAAGACCCCCGTGGCGTAGCACCATCGGAGCTGTGACCAGCCGTCCTGCCTCCGATCCCTACCTGCGCGAACTGACCCAGCTGCGGCGCGTCAAGGACCGGATGGACCGCGAATACGCGCAGCCACTCGACGTCGAATCCCTTGCCCGGGACGTGCATATGTCCGCCGGCCATTTCAGCCGCCGCTTCAAGTTGGCGTATGGCGAATCCCCGTACAGCTACCTCATGACGCGCCGAATCGAACGGGCCATGGCACTGCTGCGCAAAGGCGACCTCAGTGTCACCGAGGTGTGTTTCGCCGTCGGCTGTTCCTCGCTTGGCACCTTCAGCACCCGCTTCAGCGAACTGGTGGGCATGCCCCCCAGCGCCTACAAAGCTGAGGCGGAACATTCGACGGCGGGGATTCCCGCGTGCGTGGAAAAGCAGGTGAGCAGACCGGTCAGGAATAGAGAAGCGTCCGCGGCGGCGGCGTTACTAGCATGACTGGCATGGACATCAACATTTCCTCGACTTTCCTCCCCGCCTCCGATCCGGAGGCCTCGGTGGCCTTCTACCGGGACGCCCTGGGCTTCGAAATCCGCAACGACGTAGGCAAGGGCACCATGCGGTGGATCACCGTGGGCCCCGCCGGCCAGAAGGACGTCTCCATCGTCCTGCACCCGCCGGCGGTGGATCCCGGGATCACCGAGGACGAGCGGCGCACCATCACGGAGATGATGGCCAAGGGCACTTACGCCACCATCGTCCTGTCCTCCCCGGACGTGGATGCCGCCTTCGCCAGGGTGGAGGCCACCGGGGCCGACGTGGTCCAGGAACCCATCGACCAGCCCTACGGCATCCGCGACTGCGCCTTCCGCGATCCCGCCGGCAACACCGTCCGCATCAACCAGCGGCCCTAGGCATATAAACAACAACGTATATAAGGGACGACGCCGGCGCCAGGCTGCGAGGGCAGCCTCCGGCAGGTGCCGCTCCATGATGAGGGGGACATTTTGAGCACGGACACCAGCACCGGCCCGGCAGCACAGGCCGGGGTCCATATTGCCGACAGCCACGACCTGATCCGCGTGCAGGGCGCCCGGGAGAACAACCTCAAGGATGTGAGCCTGGACCTGCCCAAGCGGCGGCTCACCGCCTTCACCGGGGTGTCCGGCTCCGGCAAGAGCTCGCTGGTGTTCGCCACCATCGCCGCCGAATCCCAGCGGATGATCAACGAAACCTACAGCGCGTTCGTCCAGGGCTTCATGCCGAGCCTGGCCCGCCCCGATGTGGACCGGTTGGAGGGACTGACCACGGCGATCATCGTGGACCAGGAGCGCATGGGCGCCAACCCCCGGTCCACCGTGGGAACCGCCACCGACGCCAACGCAATGCTGCGGATCCTGTTCAGCCGGCTCGGGAAACCCTACGTCGGCCCGCCCACCGCCTTCTCCTTTAATGTGCCCACCCGCAAGGCCAGCGGCATCATGAGCACCGAAAAGGGCGGCCGGGTGGAGAAGAACGTGGTCCGCCAGGTGACCTACCTCGGCGGGATGTGCCCGCGCTGCGAGGGCATGGGCAACATCAGCGACATCGACCGGACGGCCCTCTACGACGAGTCCAAGTCCCTGTCCGAAGGCGCCCTCACCGTCCCGGGCTACTCCATGGACGGCTGGTACGGACGCCTGTTCGAGGGGATGGGCCTGCCGATGGACAAGGCGATCGCCAAGTTCACCAAGAAGCAGCTGGACACGATGCTGTACGCCGAGCCCACCAAAATCAAGGTGGAGGGCGTCAACCTCACCTTCGAGGGCATCATCCCCAAGATCCAGAAGTCCATGCTCTCCAAGGACGTGGAGGCCATGCAGCCGCACGTGAAGCGGTTCGTGGAGCGGGCCGTCACCTTCGCCACCTGCCCTGACTGCGGTGGAACGCGGCTCACGCCGGAGGTGCTCAACTCAAGGATCAACGGCAGGAACATCGCGGACCTGTGCACGATGCAGATCAGTGACCTGGCCCAATGGATCCGCTCACTGGACGAGCCCTCGGTCCGGCCGCTGCTCGACGGGCTCCGGGGCCTGCTGGATTCCTTTGCGGAAATCGGACTCGGTTACCTCTCCCTTGACCGCCCTGCCGGGACCCTCTCGGGCGGTGAGGCGCAGCGGACCAAGATGATCCGGCACCTGGGTTCCTCACTGACTGACGTCACGTATGTCTTCGATGAGCCCAGCATCGGGCTGCACCCCCACGACATCGAGCGCATGAACACCCTCCTGCTTCAGCTGCGGGACAAAGGCAACACCGTCCTGGTGGTGGAGCACAAACCCGAGATGATCGCCATCGCTGACCACGTCGTCGACCTTGGCCCGGGCGCCGGGACCGGCGGCGGCGAAATTGTCTACGAAGGAGACGTCGACGGGCTCCGTTCCAGCGAAACCATCACCGGCCGCCACCTGGATGACCGCGCCCGGCTGAAGGATTCCTTCCGGCAACGGTCCGGGGCGCTGGAGGTGCGCGGTGCCTCGACTAACAACCTGCAGGACGTCGACGTCGATGTCCCGCTCGGGGTGCTGTGCGTGGTGACAGGGGTGGCTGGGTCCGGCAAGAGCTCACTGATCCACGGCTCGCTGGCTAAGCGCGAGGGCGTGATCGTCATCGACCAAGGGGCCATCAAGGGCTCACGCCGCAGCAACCCCGCCACCTACACCGGTCTGCTGGAGCCGATCCGCAAGGCGTTCGCGAAGGCCAACGGCGTCAAGCCTGCCCTCTTCAGCTCCAACTCGGAGGGTGCCTGCCCCACCTGCAACGGTGCCGGGGTGATCTTCACCGAACTCGGCGTCATGGCAACCGTGGAGTCCACCTGCGAGGACTGCGAGGGCCGCCGCTTCCAGCCGGCCGTCCTTGAATATACGCTCGGCGGCATGAACATCGCGGACGTCCTGGATCTGTCCGTGGACGCGGCCCTGGCGTACTTTGCGGACGGGGAGGCAAAGACACCCGCGGCGCACAAAGTCCTGGAACGCCTGGCGGACGTTGGCCTGGGCTACATCACCCTGGGCCAGCCGCTGACCACCCTGTCCGGCGGCGAGCGGCAACGCCTCAAGCTGGCCACCCAGATGGGGGAAGCCGGCGACGTCTACATTCTCGATGAGCCCACCGTAGGCCTGCACCTGGCCGACGTGGAGCAGTTGCTGGGCCTGCTGGACCGGCTGGTGGACGCCGGCAAGTCGGTCATCGTCATCGAGCATCACCAGGCGGTGATGGCGCACGGTGACTGGATCATCGACATTGGCCCGGGAGCAGGACACGACGGCGGCAGGATCGTTTTCGAGGGTACGCCGGCCGAGCTGGTGGCCGCGCGTTCGACGCTCACGGGGCAGCACCTGGCAACGTACGTCGGGCGGTGATCCTCCTGGGCCTTAGAGGCGGCCCAGGAAGCTGACCATGGCTGCCGCGATCTGCTGCTGGGCGGCCGAGCGGCTGATGCCGGGTTCGCCATCGCCGGGCTGAACGCCGTAGTCGCCGAAGAACGCGTGCACGCCTCCCTGGACGGCGGCGAATTCCGTGTCCGGGGGCAGGAGTTCCCGCGAGGCTTCGATCTTGTCCGGCGTGCTGAGTCCGTCCTGGGTGCCGGAGACGGACAGGACGGAGAGACCGCCCCGACCGCGCAGTGATTCCACCGGGTAGGAGGCGTACAGCACCAGGCCCGTGACGTCGGCGTTCTTCAGGGCGAATGACGACGCGGACACCCCGCCCAGGGAGTGGCCGCCCACCGTCCACGTGGTGATATCCGGGTTGTCCGTGATGGCAGCGCGGGCCTGGTTTCCGTCCAGGAGGCTGAGCCCCAGGGGTTCCTTCAGGATGACCACCCGGTACCCGGCGCCGACGGCAGGCGCCAGGATGTCCTGGTAGGCCCGGGCATCCACCCGCGCCCCGGGGTAGAAGACCAGTCCCTTGGTGGTGGTGCCTCCGTCGGGTGACATGGTGATGGCGGTGGTGGACTCGGTGACGGTGAGGTCCGACCTGGGCCCAGCCTCCGCCGTCGGACCCTGCTCATACGTAAAGGGGTTGAGCCAGGCGAGCGCGGCGGCGAATGCCAGGACGGCCGCCCTGCCGGCCCATGCTCCCACGGCCCGGACAGCGGAGCGCGGCCGGGGGATATCGCGGCGGCGCCAGAGCAGGACTGCCCATACTGAACCGGCGGCAGCCGCGGCCAGGAGGAGGCCCGGGAGCAGCGGGTGGCCGTGCAGGACGGCCGGGTTCCCCGCGAGCATCCACAGCGCAACCC
The DNA here is from genome assembly GCF_040702335.1 of Pseudarthrobacter sp. NPDC080039. Classification (NCBI taxonomy): domain Bacteria; kingdom Bacillati; phylum Actinomycetota; class Actinomycetes; order Micrococcales; family Micrococcaceae; genus Pseudarthrobacter; species Pseudarthrobacter sp. NPDC080039. The sequence continues at coordinate 55,379 of NZ_JBFBKY010000016.1, forward strand.
CCATCAACGCGGCGGAGCATGCCGCCGACACCCAGTAGAGGGCCGTCCGTTTCGTGGGCGGCGCGCCGGCACGCCCGGCAGCTGAGGTCTCCATGGTTCCTGATCCTGCCATCCGACGGCAGGATTTCAATGTCGGGCTGGCCTACGCTGGCCGTATGCCCGAAAAGTTCCGGTACGACGTCGACATCCTGCACCTGCTGGTCTCCCCCGCACACGCCTATTTCGGCCGAGGCCGGGACGGCGCCGCCGACGTCCCCACCACGGACGCGGAGCAGGTGGAGGTGGTGGCCGGCAAGGGCATCGTCGGGGACCGGTTCTTCGGCAAAGCCGCCCACATGGACGCCGCCGTCACCCTGTTCGCCGTCGAGTCACTGGAAGCCATTGCCGCGGACCTGGGTGCCGCGCCGTTCGATCCCCTGCTCACCCGCCGCAACGTGGTGCTGCGGGGCGCCCAGTTGGCGCCGCTGCTGGGGCAGGACTTCGCACTCGAATCGGGTGGCTCGGTGGTGCGGTTCCACGGCGGCCGGCACGCCCAGCCGTGTGCGTGGATGAACGAAATGCTGGCACCCGGGGCGCACCCTGCCATGCGCGGACGGGGCGGGATCCGGTGCCGGGCCCTGTCCAGCGGACTCCTGCACAGGGGCCCGGCCGGGCTGATCAGCCCGGTGCCTTTGGATCCGGGCGGGGCCGGGGAGCCCAGCCTCCTGCGCCCAAGCCGGCTGCCCTAGCCGTGCTGCAGTGGTGGGACGCACGACGGCGTCAGCCGGCTTTGTGGCCCTCCAGGTCTTCGAGGGACTTGCCCCTTGTGTCGGCGGACATCAGGGTGGCCACTGCCGAGACAAGGCAGATGCCCAGCGTCGTCAACCCAATGGTCAGCGGGACATTGGCGGAGCCCGGAGGGGCGATCGCGGTGAAGATGCTCGGGAAGAACGACGCGATCATGAGGCCGATGTTCTGCGAGACGGCGAAGCCGGTCACGCGGATCCGCATGGGGAACTGCTCCTGGAAGAATGTGGCGAAGGTGGCATTCCACATCTGGAAGAAGATGCCCTGGACGATCACCACGCAGACGAAGACCAACGGCAGGCTGCCCAGCTGGATCGCCCACAGGTACCCGGTGACCAGCAGGCCGCCGACGACGCCGCCGGCCGCCATGAGGATACGCCGCCCGATCCGGTCGGACAGGGCGCCGAACAGCGGGATGGTCACGACGGCGGCAATGTTGGCCACAAGGGTCACCCAGAGGAACTCGCTGCTGGAGAAACCGTTGCCATAGCCCTTTTGGGTGGCGTAGGAGACGCCGAAAATCAGGGTGGCCATGCCGATCACGTTGGTGAAGGTCATGAGGATGCAGCGCACCAGGGCACCCGGCCGGGTGCGCAGCAGCTCCGCGAGCGGGAAGCGGCGGCGGCCGCCGGGCGTCCCGGTGTTCGCCGCGTACGTGGGCGGTTCCTGGACGCGCCGGCGGATGAAGTAGCCTGCCAGGATTACGACGGCGCTGAGCAGGAACGGGATACGCCATCCCCAGGCGCCGAACTGGCCAGCCGGGAGGACGGCGGCGAGCGGGAGCAGGACGGCGGTGGCCAGGATGGATCCCACCTGGGTGCCCTGGAGGCTGAAGCTTGCAAAAAATCCGCGCCTGGCGTCGGGGGAATGCTCCACGATCATCGCGCTGGCGCCGCCAAGTTCGCCGGCCACGGCAAAGCCCTGGACCAGGCGCAGGACCACCAGGAGTGCGGGGGCCATGAGGCCCACCTGGCCATACGTGGGCAGGAGTCCGACGGCGAAGGTGGCAAAACCCATGAGCAGCATGGCGAAGACCAGCACCTTCTTGCGCCCGTGCCGGTCGCCGTAGGCACCGAGGACGACGGCGCCAACCGGGCGGGAGACGTAGCCCACCGCATAGGTGGCAAGGGAAGCGATGATCCCGACTGTGGGGTTCTCCGACGGGAAGAAAATGGTGGGGAAGACCAGGGTTGCCGCCAGGGAGTACAGGGCGAAGTCGTAGTACTCCAGGGCACTCCCGATCCAGCCACTCATCGCCGCTTTCCTCGGGTCCCGCGATCCTGTTCCAGCACCCTGGCTGGTGAGGGGCGCGCGGGTTGGGGTGGTGCTCATGTGCTTGTCCTTCGTCGTCATTGGCAAGGAACCGGAACCGCTGGGAGCAGCAGGCGTTCCGGGCCGTTGTATGCGCCCGGAGCTGCCCCCAGGGACTGAAGCCGCGGCTCTTGAATCGATTCATCCAATATAGAAGGTGACGCAGGTAACGTCAATGGGCAAGCGCTATCCCGCAGGTTTCGGCTGCTGGGCAGCTGCCATTGTCACCGGCTGGCGTGGTAAGCGGCGGCCATGTCCTGTTTGCTGCGGCCCTGCTCCGCGACGCGGTCCAGCCTGGCCGCGGAGGCCTCGGCGCCATCGAGCTTCAGGCCGTATTCAGCGGCGGCATCAACAATGAGGTGGGCGTCCTTGCGCGCCGTGTCCACGGCGAAGGACGCCGGCTCCAGGGCGTCCTTCACAATGAGGTCCATCTTCATCCGCAGATAGGGAAGGTCGAGCGGGCCGCCGTCCACCACGTCCAGGAACTGCTGCGGGTCCACGCCCAGCGCCTGCGCGAGGGCAACCACCTCGCCGGCTGCGTTGGAGGCGGCGATGACCCAGCTGTTGACCACGAGCTTGAGCCGCGCCGCGGAACCTTTCGAGGGATCTTCGCCGGTCCAGATGATGCGGGCGCCAATGGCATCAAGCACTGGAGCCACCCGCCCGCGCAGCGGCTCAGGCGCGGCGGCGAGCACCAGGAGCTGGCCTGCTTCGGCAGGAGCCCTTGTCCCGGAAACGGGCGCTTCCACCAACTCCACACCCAGCTCCGCAGCCAGGTCCGCCAGGGCCGCCGCATCCTGCACCCCCACCGTGGTGGACTGCACCCAGGCAGTGCCGCGCCGGAGGCCGGGGGCTGCGCTGCGCATCACCTGCTGCACCGCTTCTGCGTCGTAGAGCATGGTCAGCACCACGTCGGCCGCGTCAACAGCCTCGGCAGGGTTCGCTGCACGCCTGGCACCATCGGCGGCCAGGGGCTCGGTTTTGGCCCCATCGCGGTTCCACACTGCAACCTGGTGACCTGCCTTGAGGAGGTTCCGCGCCATGGCTGCCCCCATGATTCCGGTCCCCAGCACCGCTACGTTGAGTTTGCTGTCCTGCACGCCATCCTCGTGGTCAATGTTTGGCTTTGCCTACCAAGTCAACGTTTCCAGGAATCGGCTGGTTATTCATCAGGGCGGCAAGCTCCTGTGGATTGTCGGTCCCCACACCTAGACTCGTGTCCATGAGCGACAGCAACCAGGAGACAATCGGAAGTCCGGAGCCGGAACCCAATGCAGGCCTCAACCGGGATCCGGAAGACTGGGTTACCGGGGATGAACCCATGACGGCGGCGCAGCGCAGCTACCTCGATACGCTGGCCAGGGAGGCAGGCGAAGAACTGCCCGCTGACCTGAGCAAGGCAGAGGCGTCGAAGCACATCGACCGGCTCCAGCAGCGCAGCAACCGCGTGGCCGGCGGGGACGGGGACAACAGCGGCGGCAGCTAGCCACGCAGCAGCAACACGCTGACGACGGCGGCAGGACAGGACGGCGCGGAACGCGCCTACGCCGAAAGCCGGCTAAAAAGAGGCCTTACCAGGCCTGGCACTCGCGGGTAAGGCCGAAGGGAACTGCCTCGCTAAGGTCAACCGTGAACGTGTCGGCTCCATGGCGCGTCACCAGGATCCCGTGGCGCTTGCCGGTCAGGGCGTGGGCCTTGGCTGCCGCGACGGCGTCGTCGAGCTGGCTGTCCATGCTCTGGCGGTCGGACACGGTGAGGGTCAGTGGGAAGTTCATGGTGTGTTGCCTTATGGTTCTCGGGGGTGGGTGGTCGTGCGCCGCCCTGCGCTCCCCCTGGCTGCATAGGCGGTGGGCGCCTGGAGCGCCTCGATCCATGGTGCCCGAGCATCCAAGGGCCAGCAACTTTAGATAAATGACGCAGGTCAGCGCCTTGCCGCCCTCTGTTTGTCCTGACAATTCTTGGCAGCAGGGCACCGTCAATTAGAGTTGAACAGGAGTGGAAGCCCGTTTTAACGGCCTCCAGTGCCCCCTTAAACCCGCTTCGCGGCCCCACCCGAGCCATTTTGCGCGACCGCTGACTGTGCAACGACCTGACAAGGATTCCGCCATTTCCACCGACGCTCTCTTCGGCAATCTGACCAGGACCCGCAACGTCATCCTCCCCACCCCGGTACGGAACTGGCTGAACACCGGACGCGGCCTGCTGGCCGGCTTCATCGTGGTCCACCTCGTCTTCCTGGTCTTCGCCGCGTCGCTCTCGCTCCGCGGGGAAGCCTTCAGCGACACCTTCATTTACCGCGAATGGGCGATGGCCGGCTTCAATGACGCCAACCTCACCGGCGGCCCCAGCCCCTGGGTCTATCCCATCCTGGCGCTCATCCCCATGGCCATCGCAGGCGTGGCAGGACCCGGGCCGTTCTTCTTCCTCTGGGTCCTCATGACCACACTCCTCAACGCCTGGGCACTCCTGAAACTCACGGAGCGGGGACGCAACACCAGCGCCATTCCGGCTGGCTGGTGGTGGCTGGCGTTCACTTTCCTGATGGGCTGGCTCGGTTTCGCCCGCGTGGACGGCCTCACCGCCCCGCTGGTCCTGGTGGCCCTGGCATACGGCGTGCAGCGTCCGTTCGTCGCCTCAGTCCTGTTGGCCATCGGGACCTGGGTGAAGGTGTGGCCGGCGGCCATCATGCTGGCCCTCTTCGCCGTCGTCAAGAACCGCCTGCTGGTGGTGCTGGCAGGAATCGCGACGACGGCCGGCGTCGTCGCGCTGGCAGCAGCCCTGGGCAGCGTCCCCAAGCTCCTGAACTTCCTCACCCAGCAGGGCGACCGCGGCATGCAGCTCGAGGCCACTTTCACCACACCCTGGCTCTGGCTTTCCGTCCTGAACGTGGGCGGCTCCCGCATGTACATGAACACGGACATCAACTCCATGCAGGTGGACGGCCCCGGCACCGCCATCATGTCCGTCCTGATGCAGCCGCTCCTGGTCCTCGCCGCCCTGCTGGTGGCCGGGCTGACCTTCTGGGCACTGCACAACGGCAAGCAGCACAAGGTGGCCGGTGGCGTGGACCGCACCGAACTGCTCCTGGCCGGCGCCCTGACCCTCGCCACCGCGTTCGTGGTGTTCAACAAGGTGGGCTCGCCCCAGTTCATGGTGTGGCTCGGGCCCGCCGTCGCCGTCGGCCTGGCGCACAGCTGGCGCGAATGGCGGGTCCCGGCACTGATGCTGATCGCCATCGCCGTGGCCACCTATTTCATCTACCCCCTCTTCTACGACGCCCTCAGCCACAACAACCCCTGGATGGCGCTGGTGCTGACAATCCGGAACGTCCTGCTGGTGGTGCTGTTCCTGTGGAGCGTCCGGCGCCTGTACTCGCTGGGCAAGAAGACGGCTGTACCTGCCCCTGCGCTCAAGGAGACCTGAGATTTCAACGAGGTTCTTTGACCGTCTGGTGACGGTCCGCAGCAGGGTCCTGCCGGCAAAGGTGGTGGACTGGTTCGCCCGCCCCTCCAGCGTCTGGTGGGGCTTCGCCGTCGTCCACCTGTACTTCCTGGGCTGGATGGCGTCCTTCTTCCTGAACGGCGATACGTTCAGCGACACCGAGCAGTACCGGCAGTGGGCCACTGCCGGGTACAACCCGGCTGACCTGGCAGGAAAGATCAGCCCCTGGGTCTACCCGGTGCTGGCGCAGATCCCCATCTTCCTTGCGAATATCGCGGGACCACGCCTTTATCTGCTGGTCTGGTTCCTGATCATCACGGCGCTCAACGCCGTCGGTCTCCTCTACCTCACCCGCGGCCCCCGGAAAGTGACGGGCATTGCACCGGCCTGGTGGTGGCTGTTCTTCACCGTCTTCATGGGCTATCTGAGCTTCGCCCGGGTGGAGGGCATCACGGCGCCAATCGTGCTGATCGCGCTGCTCTACGCGGCCGAACGGCCCGTGGTGGCGGGGGTCCTGCTCAGTATCGCCACCTGGATCAAGGTGTGGCCAGCGGCCGTCCTGGTTCCCATCGTCATCGCCAGCCACAAGCGCATGCAAGTAGTCCTCGCCGGCGCCGCCGTCACCGCCGCCGTCGGTTTGGGAACCTGGCTGACCGGCGGCCTGCCGCACATCATGGACTTCCTCCTCAACCAGGGCGAACGCGGCATGCAGCTTGAGGCCACCTTCTCCACCCCCTGGGTCTGGCTGAGCGTGTTCCACGTCGCCGGCTCGAAAATGGCGGACAACACAGCCATCAATTCCACGGAGGTGTACGGCCCGGGCGCCAGTACCGCTGCGTTCCTGATGCAGCCGCTGCTGGTGCTGGCAGCGGTCACGGCCGCCGTCCTGCTGGTGCGCGCCATGCGCCGCGGCGCGGAGCGGGAGGAGCTGTTCCTCGAGGGTTCGCTCATGATGGTCACCGCATTCATCGTGTTTAACAAGGTCGGCTCCCCGCAGTTCATCATCTGGCTCGCGCCGGTGATCATCGCTGGCCTGACGCACGACTGGGAGCGCTGGAAGGTACCCGCGGCGCTGCTGATGGGCATCGCCATGACCACGTTCGTCATTTACCCGCTGTTCTACACACCGCTGATCCACGCCCACCCCGTCATGGCGGCCATCCTCACCACGCGCAACGTGCTCCTGGTGGTGCTGCTCTGGTGGTCGGTGAAGCGCACGGCCGAGCTGGGCCGGAAGACCGCGGCGCAGGTGCCCGCAGAAGCTTAGGGGGTTTCGCGGCGTTCGACGGCGGCGGCTTCACGTTGGCGGGCTGCCCCGGGCTGGCGCTGGGCCCGGCGTTCCATCGCCCACTCCCAGCCCCGACGGGCCAGGTCCAGCGGCTTGCCTTCGATGAGCAGCTTGCGGGTGTGCACGTCCAGGACCAGCAGGTAGAACGTGAACGCGAGGGCCGTGAAGAACGCCAGGGACGAGGCATCGATGGGCAGTTCCACGAAGGACCAGACGGAGAGCTGGTCCTGCGCACCGAACACCACGAAGAACGTCACGCCTACATAGAGCGACCGGATCTGCCAGTCGTCCCGGATGCCGGTAACGGCGAGGAACGGCAGGAACCAGAGGATGTACCAGGGCTGGATGATGGGCGAGAGCATCACGACGGCGGTAAACGCCAGGGCCATGCGGCGCACGGCGCGGGAGTAGTCGCCGCGGAACATCAGCAGCAGGACCAGCCCGATGGCTGCCCATTTCATGGCCGTCCGGAGCCAGGTGGCCAGCGTTCCGCCCGGCAGCCCCAGCGCGTTGGCCAGCATCTCCACCTGCTGGCCCAGGAAGCCGGACGGCGAATAGCCTGTGTAGCCGGGGGTGGGGTCCATAATGGCCCAGGTCCAGCCGATCCCCAGGTTGTAGGGAATCCCGCTGAGTGCCAGCACCCCGAAGCTGATGCCGGCCGTCGCGGCCCACATCAGGAACTTCCGCGGCCAGGAGGCTGAAGGACCCGCCCACATGAGCCCGATGAATGGCAGCAGCAGCACGGTGATGGGCTTGATGCCGATGGAGGCCGTCACCAGGAGGATGCCAGGCAAGTACCGCCGGGTAGCGGCCAGGTAAACGCCGGCGACGGCGAGGCCCACCATGAGTGCGTCGTTGTGGGCGCTGGCGATGAAGCTGATGAGGAACAACGGGTTGGCCACGGAGATCCAAAGCGCCCGCGCACCGTTGATGCCATGCAGTTCCGCGAGCTTGGGCACGAAAATGACGCAGAGCAGGACCCCGGCGCCGGCCAGGACGCGGAAGAGAAGGACGGACGCATCAGGCTGGGCTCCGGTCAGTCCCACCACGGCACGCGCCAGCCACAGGAAGTACGGGCCGTACGGTGTCCGGTTTTCCGCCCAGGCGGGGTCTGCGCCCAGCGAGAACCAGTTGTTAAGGGTGGAGATACCCACTTCATAGGGGTTCTGGCCTTCCATCACCAGCCTGCCCTGGCCTGTATAGGCATAGACATCGCGGGAAAAGACGGGCACACAGAACATCAGCGGCAGGGACCAAGCGGAAATGGCCACCACTACGGACCGCAGCGAGGAGCCCCCGTAGGCGCCCAGCCGTTGGCCCAGCCGGAGCCAGGAGCGCATCAGCAGCATGGCGCCGGCTGTCAGCAGCACCGTAGACACGGCCACGCCCCAGCCTTCGGTGCGGAGCGCGATCACCACCGGCTGGCGGATCATGGGGGAACCGTTGGCGATCCATCCCGTTCCGATGGAGCCAACAAACATCATGAGGGCCCCGACGAAACCTTCGACGGTTGCCAGGTAGGCACGTCCCCTGGCGGGCGCGGAGGCGTCGGCCGGTGTGCCCGGCCGGCTGTCCGACGTCCTGAGGTGTGACCCGCCTGCCGTCATGATTGTGTGGTCCCCTACTTCGATACGGCACTGGTTGCGCCGGCACTGAAGGCCGCCCTGCAACCCCGCCATTTTATCAGCCGTGCTTACTGCTGCCCCGGGACGCGGTGCATGCATACGGCACAGTTTGGCAACGGCATTCGGTGCGATACCCGGTCCTGTTGCGCGCAGTCCCCTACCGGGCCCGCAAAAGCGCCAGGAACTCGTCGGCCATGCCCAGTTGTTCTTCCAGCTTGGCCCGTCGCCTGGCTGCCTCTTCGATAAATCCGTTCAACTCCGCCCTGGTGTCCGTCACGTCCTGGCCAGGGGCGGCCGCCTCCAAAGCGTCAATGACGCGAAGCAGGCCGCCCATGGCTTCGAGCGTGAACCCCAGCGGCTTCATCCTTCGAATCAGCAACAGCCGGGTGAAATCGCGTTCCGTGTACAGGCGGAAGCCGCCCTCGGTGCGGCCGGAGGGCTTCAGCAATCCCACCTCGTCATAGTGCCGGATGGTCCGCAGGGAAATCTGCGAACGGTCCGCCAGCTCGCCGATGTGCATTGTCGCCACCACTTCTTCGGCGGTCATCTCTTTCACCATCACGTCACCAATCCGGCTCAACCCTCACGTTAGGGTAGTGTTGCATGCGCAGCCGAAAGTCACCGGCGCATTCTTTCCTCCACCCCATTGTCTTCCACGACAGGGCTGGACCCGTGCGCATCGTGGCGCGCAGAAACGTTGCACACCGCTCTTTCCGCAGAGCCAACTCCCCCTGGAGCCGCCCCTTGGCCGTCGCCGACCGCACCCGCCCAATCCGGCAACCCGTCACCGTCCTCACGGCCCTGCGCTCTCCCCGGCAGCTGTCCCGCGAGGTCCTTGCCGGCATGGTCACCACCCTTGCCCTGGTCCCGGAAGTCATCTCGTTTTCGATCGTGGCCGGGGTGGATCCCATGGTGAGCCTTGTCGCCTCCATCGTGCTTTCCTTGGCGATGTCCATCCTTGGCGGACGCCCCGGCGTCGTGACGGCCGCTGCCGGCTCCGTCGCCCTGGTGATCGCCCCGCTGGTGCACCAGCACGGCGTCGAGTACGTCCTGCCCGCGGTGATCCTGGCCGGGGTGATCCAGGTGGTCTTTGGCCTGGCAGGCCTCGCCCGGCTGATGCGGTTCATCCCGCGCTCCGTGATGATTGGATTCGTCAACGCACTGGGTGTGCTGATCTTCATGGCGCAGGTGCCCCATGTCCTCAATGCCCCCTGGCTCGCCTACGTCCTGTTCGCCCTGACCTTCGCGATCATTTTCATCCTTCCCCGGTTCACCAAGGTGGTGCCGTCGCCGCTGGTGGCCATCGTCGTGGTCACGGCGATCGTCATCATCGCCGGCCTCACCGTGCCCAACGTCGCCGACGAAGGACCCCTGACGGGCAAGCTTCCCGGCATTACGCCTTTCTTGTTCCCCGTGACCCTGGAGACCTTCCAACTGGTCCTGCCCACGGCGCTGAGCGTTGCATTCGTGGGCCTCATGGAAACCCTCCTCACGGCGAAACTGGTGGATGACATCACGGAGACCCCTTCGCACAAGGGCCGCGAATCCTGGGCCCTGGGCGTTTCGAACATCCTCGCCGGCTTCTACGGCGGCATCGCCGGCTGCGCCATGATTGGCCAGACGGTCCTCAACGTGAAGACCGGGCAGGCCCGTACCCGGATATCCACGTTCGTGGCCGGACTGTTCCTGCTGGCCCTGGTGACCGGGCTCAGTTCGATCATGGGGCAGATTCCCATGGTGGCCCTTGCCGCAGTGATGATGGTGGTGGCCGTGACCACCGTGGACTGGCACAGCCTCAAACCGTCCACGCTGAAGCGGATGCCCGTACCGGAAACGCTCGTCATGGCAGTCACCGTCGCCGTCGTGGTCCTCACGGGGAACCTTGCCTACGGCGTGCTGGTGGGCGTCGTCCTGGCGATGGTGCTGTTCGCGCGCCGGGTGGCCCACGTCATCACCGTTGAGCGGCACCTTGCGGAGGACGGCGAAAGCGTCCGCTATGAGGTGGTGGGGCCGCTGTTCTTCGGCAGCAGCAATGACCTGGTGGAGCAGTTCGCATACGCCGAGGATCCGGCCGAAGTGACCATCGACCTCAGCCGTGCGCAGATCTGGGATGCATCAACGGTGGCGGCCCTGGACTCTATCGAAACAAAATACGCGGATCACGGTGCAACGGTGGCAATCGAAGGTCTCGATGAGCGCAGCACCGGCTTCCACCGCCGCCTCAGCGGGCATTTGGGCGCCTGATCGGCAGAGCGCATGCGGAAGGGGCGGGGCCGTCAGCCGAATCCGCCCCTTCCATGCATGACAATTAGGAGAATCGCGCGGGCCGGAAAGTGGCCAGCATGGGGTGCTTCTTCCCGGTAAGGATTTCCCCGGCCAAGAGCTCGCCGGCGATGAGGCCCAGCGTGGCTCCGGAGTGGGTGAACGCCACGAAGCAGCCGGGCACCTGGCCCAGTTCGCCAAGCACCGGTTCCCCGTCACCCGGAATCGGCTTGTAGCCCATCTTCCAGGAAGCGGGCTTCAGCTCCGGGTTCCCGGCAATCAACCTGGACGCCTCATCCGCCAGTTCCTGCACCACCTCGTCCGGAATGGTGAAGGAGCCGTCCGCGTGCTCGGTGATGTGCTCCTCATACCAGTCGTGGTCCAGTGCGAACGTGCCGCCCGGATTGGGCCGGAGTGCGGCGCGCGGGGTGTTCATCACCGCGGTCACCTCATGCTGCACCTGCTTGGTCACCACCAGCATGGACACCGGCGAACCATTGGGGATGTGCACCCCCAGGGGTTCGACGACGGTGGGCGTCGCTGCGCCGCAGGCCACCAGGACGGCGTCGGCCGGGTAGGTCCCGCCGGATGCGGTCTCCACGCCGGTAGTGCGGCCGCCCTCCACCATGACCGAGGCCTTGCCGGCGTTGAGGACCAGTTCACCGCCGCGGGCGTGGAACTCCTCCATGAGGAAGTCGATCAGGTCCGGCAGGCTGACCCAGCCTTCGCCCGGATTGAAGATGGCGTTGTCCGGCACGGCACTGGAATCGATGCCGGAGGTGGCGGCGGCAATCTCCTCCGGAGCAAGCAGCTTGGAATCGTAGCCAATGGACTTCTCGTAGGCGTGCCGGGCCTCGGTGACCCCAGCCTGGCCGGCCGCGTTCCACATCAGCCCGCCGCCAAACTGGAGCCACTCCCGCTTGGGGTCCGAGGCGAAGAGCGTGCGGTAGCGGTCCACGCCGGCAACCCGCAGCCGGTGGTACGGGGTGGACCGTTCACCGGCGGAGTTGAGCCAGGACAGGGAACGGCCACTGGCTTCGCTGGCCAGGCCGCGCTCGGTCAGCAGGATCACGGAGGCGCCTTCGCGCAGCAGGTGCACGGCGGTGGAAACGCCCAGGATTCCGCCGCCGATGATGGCGACGCGCTTGGTGGATGCTGCAGAGGACATGGTTGGTCCCTTTCTGTGAAGTTCGTGGTTGTGATGGACGCAGTCGTTGCGCCGTTGGAAAGGAAGTTGGATGCGGTGTCAGGCCAGGGCGTGGATACTTTCGATGACCTTCAGGACGTCCAGCGGGCCGGCTGGATCCACGGGCAGCGGCCCCTGGCCGCGCAGGGCGGCGGCAAGCTGGACGTAGAACTGCGGGTAGGAACCGCGTTCAGCCGGAACCGGCCGGACTGCCCCATCGATTCCCAGGAGCCCCCAACGCTCCTGGGGTTCCACACCGTAGGCCGGGTCCGACGGCGGCATCCCGGCCGCGAGGGAGGGTTCCTGGCCGTCAAGTCCCCACTTCGTGTAACCCGCCTTAGAGCCGAGGACGTGGAAGCGGGCGCCGGCCTGGGCAGCCAGGCCGTTCATCCACAGCCGCGAACGGACACCCGAGGCGTGCAGCAGTGACACGAAGGCTTCGGTGTCCGCCGCGTCCGGATGCGGGCCGCGGTTCGCCGTCTCGCCGTAGCTCCGCTCCACCGGGCCGAACAGCTGGATGGCCTGGTCGATCAGGTGGGCCCCCAGATCGTGCAGGATCCCCCCACCCTCGGCGAGGGACACCGTGTCCCGCCAGTTCCCGAACCCCTCGGGCCGCCACCATTCGAACCGTGACTCGAAGTTGGTGACCTGCCCCAGCGCTCCGGAAGCCAGGACCTTCCGGAGGGTCAGGAAGTCTGCGTCCCACCGGCGGTTCTGGAAGACCGTAAGCTGCACCCCGGCGTCGTCCGCCCTGCTGATCAGTTCCTCACCCAGGCCGGACGTGGGCACGAAAGGCTTGTCCACCACCACGTGAAGGCCGTGGGCGATGGCGGTGGCCGCAAGGCCAAAGTGGGTGTGCGGCGGGGTGCCCAGGATAACCAGGTCCAGGTCTGCGGACACGGCGAAGAGTTCCTCCGGAGTTCCAACGATCCGGGCCTGTGGGTAGAACCGTGCCGCTTCGGCGGCCCGGGCGGGCTGGGCCGTGACGATCACGTCGAGCGAAAAGTCCGGGTTCGCCGCGATCAGCGGGGTATGGAAGACCTTGCCGGAGATGCCAAAGCCGACGACGGCGGTCCGGATTGGCGCCTCTGCAACGGTACCCATCAGAGCACCTCGGAGAGGAAGCGCTGGAGGCGTTCGCTGCGGGGGTTGTCGAAGAGTTGGGTGGGAGTGCCTGCTTCGACGACTTCGCCTTCGTCCATGAAGACCACCTGGTCTGCGACTTTGCGGGCGAAGCCCATTTCGTGGGTGACCACCAGCATGGTCATGCCGCGGCGGCCCAGGCCGGCCATGAGATTCAGGACGCCTTTGACCAGTTCGGGGTCCAGGGCGCTGGTGGCTTCATCGAAGAGCATGACTTCGGGTTCCATGGCCAGGGCGCGGGCGATGGCGACGCGTTGCTGCTGGCCGCCGGAGAGGTCGCGGGGGCGGTGGTCGGCGCGTTCGGCGAGTCCCACTTCCGCCAGGCGTTGGCGCGCTTTGGCCATGGCCTGGGCCTTGGGCATGCCCTTCACGGCCCAGAGTGCCAGGGCGACGTTTTCCTGGGCGGTGTGGTCCGGGAAGAGGTTGAAGTGCTGGAAGACCATGCCGATGCGGGTGCGCAGTGTGTCCGGGTTGGTACCGAGGATGGTGTCCCCGGCCAGGAGCACGTCCCCGCTTTTGGGTTCATGCAGCCGGTTGATGCCGCGCAGCAGGGTTGATTTGCCCGAACCCGAAGGGCCGATGATGCAGGTGGTGGTGCCCGGAGCGACGGTGAGGCTGACGTTCCGCAGGACCTCGATGTCGCCATAGGCCATGGTCAGGGTGCGCAGTTCCAGGCTTGAACCGTGGAACGCCGGGACCTCTTGGACCGTGGTGCTCTTGGTGGAAATGGGTGTGTTCATGTGTTGCTCCCGGCAGTGAGCGGCGAGGCCGCGTCGAGTTCCTTGACTTCCTTCAGGCCGCTGGTGGGCGGTGCGGCACGGCGGCGCCCCGTGCGGAACTTGTTGTCGAAGTGGTTCACCAGGTGCGTCAGCGGCACCGTGATCACCAGGTAGAAGAGACCGGCGGCCACCAGCGGGGAGAGGTTGCCCGAAAGCACGGCGGCGTCCTGGCCCACGCGGAACAATTCGCGTTCGCTGACCAGCAGGCCAAGGAAATAGACCAGGGAGGAGTCCTTCACGATGGCGATGAACTGGTTCACCAGCGCCGGCAGGACCCGTCGGACGCCCTGCGGCACCACCACAAGGGCCATGGACTTGGCGTAGCTCATGCCCAGCGCACGGCATGCTTCGCCCTGGCCCTTGTCCACGCTCAGGATCCCGGCGCGGAAGATCTCCCCGATGTAGGCGCTGGCGATCAGGCTCAGGGCGATGATGCCCAGCGGGTACGGTGACGGGCCGAAGACCGATTGGCTGAGCCGGGCGAAGCCCTGGCCGATCAACAGGATGGTGAGGATGGCGGGCAGGCCGCGGAAGAGATCCGTGTAGATCCTGGCCGGAACCCGCAGCCACTTCGACGGCGAGATGCCCATGACTGCCACCGCCATTCCCAGCACCGTGCCAAGGACGGTGGCGGCGATGGAGATGATCAGCGTGTTCAGCAGGCCGACCGCCAGGAGTTGGGGCAGGACCTCGGCCATAGCGCCGAAGTCGAAGAAAGTTCGGATGATGGTGTTGAGCCAGTCCATGGTCGCTCTCAGACGTTGATTGTTTGGAGGTGCCGGGCGGGCCGCTTGGTGCAGCCCGCCCGGCTTTGCGCCCGAAGGCTTACTTGCCGGATTACTTGCTCGGGGACGGCGAGGCGGTCTGTTCGGCCTTGGGCAGGTACTGCTCAGGCATCGGCGAACCCGGGAACCACTTCTGGTAGAGCCTCTTCCAGGTGCCGTCCTCCATGGCCGCGGCCAGGCCCTTGTTCAGGGCTTCCTTGAACGCCGTCTTGCCCTTGGCCACGGCGAATCCCGCCGGGGCGTCGAAGGACGGGATGTCGGCGGCGCTGACCAGTCCGTGCTGCGCTTCGTAGGCCTTGGCGGCCTCGTAGTCGAGGAAGTGCGCGTCAACGGTTCCGCTGTTCAGCGCCGCGATGGCGGTGTTGTTGTCCGGGAAGCGCACCAGGCTGGCGGAGGTGAAGTTCTTCACCGCATAGGCCTCCTGCAGGGTTCCCTGGACTACGCCGAGGCGCTTGCCGGCCAGGCTGTCCACGTTCGTGATGCCCGACGTCTTGGTGGTAATCACGGTCAGGTAGCCGGCCAGGTAGCCGTCCGAGAAGTCCACGGTTTCCTTGCGCTTGTCAGTGATGCCGATCGCGGCAACGCCGGCGTCGAACTGCCCGTTGGCGACGGCGGCAAGGAGGCCGGAGAAGTCCTGGCCGGTGAAGACCACATTGTCCACACCGGCCCGGTGGGCCACGTCCTTGAAGAGTTCCACGTCGAAGCCGGTGAAGTTGCCGGAGGCGTCCGCGAATGTGTACGGCTTGGAGTCGCCGAGGCTAGCCACGCGGATGGTACCGGGCTGGATCAGCCCGTAGGGGTTGTTTTCCGTCGTGGAAGCGGCGGAGGTGGAGCTGCAGCCGGAAAGGGCCAGGACCGCAGCGAGTGCTGCGGCGGCGATCCCTGCCGGGCGGAGATTCTTTTTCTTCACAGCGTTGTCCAATCGTTGGGAGGGAGGCGGTGCTGTCAGGGCCGCCGAAGAAAGTCGCCGATGCTCTTGTTGAGTCCGGTCTCACACCCTAGGATTGAGACCGGACTCACATCGATGGATAGAAATGTAGCGGAAGTCACAGAGGGCGTCAACAGCCCGTGCGAAAGGTGAAGATGAGCGCTGAAGGAGCGCGACGGCGGGACGTCACCGTCGCCGACGTCGCAAAGGCCGCGCAGGTGTCCAAAGCCCAGGCCGCACGCGCACTGGGCAATTACGGCGCCGTCAGCGATGAGGTCCGCGAGCGCGTCCTGGCTGCCGCGGAGGCCCTTTCCTACCGGCCGAACGAGCTTGCGCGCAGCATGAACACGGGCAAATCGCACACCATCGGCGTGGTGGTGGGCGACATTGAAAACCCCCACTTCGGCCTTGCCACGAGGGGTATCACCGACACCGCCAAGAAGGCCGGCTACAACGTCATTCTGGTCAATACAGACGAGGACCGCGCTGCGGAAGTTGACGCGGTACGGGTCCTGCTGGACAAGCGGGTGGACGGGCTGATCGTCGCTCCCGCGTCGTCGGTGGACACCGGGCACCTTCAGGAGGTGCACAAATCCGGACGCCCATTGGTCTTCATCGACCGCACCGCCGGCGGGATGCCGGTGGAGACCATGGCCGTGGACATGGCAAGGATCTCGCGGGAGGCCACGCAGTACCTGCTCGACGCCGGACACCGCCGCATCGCCTTCATCTCCACGCTGCGGACGGAGACCCCGTATACGCCCGGGATGACGCTGGAATCCTCCCAGATCGCCGATCGTATCGACGGCATGCGGGGGGCCTTCCTGGAGTCCGGGCTGCCATTTCCAGAGGACCTGGTCCGGCTGAACGCAGGCGACGAAGATTCCATCCGCAGCATCACCCGGGAAGTGCTTCGGGGTCCTGACCGTGCCACCGCCGTAGTGGCTTCGGACGGCCTTATCGCGCTGAGTGTCGTGGAGGCCATCCAGGAACTGGGCCTGTCCATCCCGGCGGATGTTTCATTCCTGATGTACGACGATTTCCCCTGGACCAGGCTGACAACCCCTCCGCTGACCGTTATCGCCCAGCCCGTATACAACATGGGCGTTGCAGCGGCCAAGGCGCTGATCCGGCAGATGGAGGGATTGCCGCCCGCCGCCCCTGCGCAGTTCACGGCCACCCTGGTGCGGCGGGGGTCGGTGGGGCCCTGCCGGACGAAAGGTGACCCGGACCGGGAAGAGCTGGCGGCCCGGCTCAACTGAGGCTGAGGAAGACGTCCGCAGAAGTAAAGAATAGTCGGCGCATGTACGGTGCAGATACGATCCTTCGCGTTCGCCGGCTGCGTTGCCACTGAACTCTTGTTCCGCCACCACCGCCGGCGCATGAACGCCGTCCTGGGAGCTACCTCTTAAGATCAGATCCGGGGCTGCAGCACTCCCCGCGCGGGTCTACGCTGAGCCATGAGCCACCAACAGAAAACCTGGCACGACAAACACAAAGCCACCCTCAGCAGGGGACAACGCGCTGCTGACGTCATGCGCAACGGAATGGGAAGCTGGCCCTTTGTATCGGGTTTCATCGGCTTCATGCTCGTCTGGGCCGCCGTGAATACCTGGGCGCTTGCGTCGAACGCCTGGGACCCATACCCCTATATCCTCCTGAACCTCCTGCTTTCCATGCTGGCAGGTCTCCAGGGCGCAATTTTGCTCATCGCCGCAAAGCGACAGGACGCAATCGCCGCGGCCATGGCCCAACACGACTACGACACCAACACCGAGGCCAAAGAAGAGATTGAACTCCTGATATCCATCAACCGCATCCAGCTGGAAATTCTGCAGGAGCTGAAGAAGTCAGCTCCACACTAGCCCCAGGCCCCGACCCCGGCGTCCCAGCCCGCCGGCAGCCGCCGTGACAGCGCCCCTGGTCCTTCAATTGGTATGGCCGGTGGCGGCCCCGGCCCGTTCGAAGTTGAAGTATGAACGGGCGTCCGGCGGCCGGATATCAGCCACGGCGTCGTTAAAGATCCGCATGGGATGCGGCGCAAAGGGGTGCTCGGCGATGGCGTCATAGTCCAGTTCAATTCCCAAGCCCACCCCGTCGGGGATCAGAACGTCGCCCTCCGCCGTCAGCTGGAGCCGCTCATCGGAGATATCGCGGCGCCACGGCACGTCTGTTGCCATGATCTCCAGGTACCTGAAGTTTGGCAGGGTGGCGCCCAGCTGCAGGGTCGCCGCCGTGCTAAGGGGTCCGCTGGGGTTGTGCGGTGCGAACGGAACATAGTGCGCCGCCGCCAGCGTGGAAAGGAAGGACAATTCCAGCAGGCCGCCGGCATGGGTGACATCGGGCTGGATGTAATCCACCGCGTTGCGCGCCAGGGCCGGGATGAACATATTCCGTCCCATCCACCGCTCCCCTGCCGCGATCGCAACCGGGGACTTTGAGCGGACTTCGACGAGCGCCTCGATTCCGTCCGGCGGGCACGGTTCCTCGAAGAAGACCGGCTGGAACTGTTCCAGTTCCCTGGCCACCCGGATGGCGGTGGGGACATCAAAGCGGCCGTGCCCCTCAATGAAGAGCTCAACGTCATCACCTACCGCCTCGCGCACAGCAGCCACTGGCTCAAGCATGCGGCGGAGGTCCCGCGGCTCCAGGAAAAGGTCCGCGGCTTCGAACGGATCCCATTTGAGCCCGCGGAAGCCCTGGGCAACCGTTTGGACCGCGGCCTCCGCAAAGTCATCCGGGGTCGCGGCCCCCGAGAACCAGCCGTTGGCATAGGCTCGGACCCGGTCGCGGACTTGGCCGCCCAGCATCCTGTGCACGGGAACTCCGAGTGCACGCGCCGAAACATCCCACATCGTCATCTCAAGGGCACTGAGGGCGGTCATCGAGACCGGACCGCCGCGCCAGTAGGCATCGCGGTTGAGTTCGTAGATGGTTTGGCTGATCCGCGTAGGGTCCTTCCCCACTACCGCAGTGGCAAGAACGGCAACGGCGCCGACGACCGCCTGCTCCTGGCCCTCAAGTGTCGCCTCGGCGATGCCGGTAAAGCCCTCGTCGGTGCTCAGCCTGACGAAGATGAGGTTCGTCCGGTAGAAGTCCACGACCACGGTGTCGAGGTTGGTGATTCTCATGCCATGTCTTTCCGTTGTGGGTGCCGGCTTCTGCCGCGCAGGCAGGCGGTCAGCTGGCGGGAGGGGCAGTGGACTCCCGGACAATGACATGGGTGGCCAGCTCCACGCGGTGTGAATCCAGGACTTCCCCCCGCGCCTGTCGCAGGAGTGACCTCAGGGCTGCCCGCCCCATTTCCTCGAGCGGCTGTGCCACGGAGCTCAGTGACGGCACCGACTGCTCACCCTGGTTGGTGCCGTCGAAGCCGATGAGGCTGATGTCTTCCGGAACCCTGATGCCGTGGCGCCGCGCTTCGCTGAGGACACCCAGGGCGATGGCGTCGCTGCCGGCGAAAATGGCGGTGGGGAGGGGGTCAAGCTTCAGCAGCTCCTTGAAGCCGTGGACGCCACTCTCGGTCCGGAACCGGCCGCCGGAAACAATGTATTCGGGGTCCACGGCTACTCCGGCAGCCATCAGGGCGGCCATGTATCCGTGCAGCCTCGCCTGGTTGCATTCGGCGCCCTCGATTCCGCCGATGTAGGCGATGCGCCGGTGTCCAAGTCCCAGCAGATGTTCGGTGGCGGCCTTGCCGCCGGCCCAGTTGGTGGCACCAACGCTGACGACGTCGGCAGACGGCGGATTGAGCGGGTCAATCACCACAACCGGAATCTGGCGCCGGCGGAATGCGTGCAGTTGCGCCTCGCTGAAGGCTGAAGTAACCACGATCATTCCCGCCCTGCCCTCCTCGAGCATGCGCTGGGCGCGGCGTTCCGGCGTTTGCCTGCCCGGCGTGGACTGTCCCGTCACGCTCACCAGGATTTCCACGTCCGCTCCGGCGGCAAACTGCAGAATGCCGTTCAGCACCTGGATGGTGTAAGCGGAATCGAGCACATCGATGACTACCTCGACCACTGTCCCGCCTTCCGCCGCCGCCCGGCGCTGCACGGGCGACCGGTAGCCGGCCTGCTCCAGGGCGGCGAGAATCCGGGCCCTTGTTTCGGGCGCCACATCATCGCGGCCGTTGACCACCTTGGAAACAGTGGGCGCCGAAACCCCTGCCTGCCGTGCCACGGTGGCGAGCGTGGGTTTGGCCCGCTCCGGCGTTTTGGTCGTCATGGGTTCGCAATCTTTCGAAGGATGTGAAGTGCATTCATTCTGTAGACCCCGCCTCTCTCGCGTCAAGGGCCCCTCATGAAGCGGGAGCAGCCAGAAAATATCCTCTACGATCCCTTGACTGCGCCGATCTTTAGGGTTTTAGTTTAGACCGTGACTTATATCACCGTTCGAAATATTTCGGACAAACGTCGGAGCTGACGCCCCGTACCCGACTGCAAATTTCACAATGGAGAAGCAATGAAGCAACCCCAGACCTCCCGGCGCTCTTTCCTCGCCCTCGCTGCCCTTACTCCCTTTGCCGTTGCCGCTACGAGTGCCTGCGGCACGTCGGGTCCGGGTGCTTCCAGCGGCGGAGGCGGCGCGAGCATGTGGTACTTGTCCGGCGAACCGAACCAGACCACCATGCAGAAGGCCGTGGATGCCTTCAATTCGGCCAACTCAGCGGACAAGATCACCGTTACGTACTTCCAGAACGACGCCTACAAGACCAAGATCAAGACCGCCATCGGCGCCAACCAGGCACCCACCATCATCTACGGCTGGGGCGGTGGCGGCCTCAAGACCTACGCCGAGGCCAACCAGGTGGAAGACCTGACCGGCTGGTTTGACCAGAACCCGGACCTGAAGAAGAAGTTCTTCCCGTCGGTATTCGGGGCCGCCACCGTCAACGGCAAAATCTATGCCCTGCCCAACCAGTACATCGCCCCGATTGTCCTGTTCTACAACAAGGACCTCTTCCAGAAGGCGGGCGTACAGCCGCCCCAGACCTGGGACGACATCATGTCACTGGTCAAAACCTTCAATGACATGGGCGTGGCGCCCTTCTCGCTGGGTGGCCAGTCACGCTGGACCTCCATGATGTGGCTGGAATACCTCCTGGACCGTATCGGCGGGCCCGAAGTGTTCAATGCCATCTTCGAGGGCAAGCCCAATGCCTGGATGGATCCGGCGGTCATCCAGACCGGCACGAAGATCCAGGAGCTCGTCTCCGCCGACGGCTTCATCAAGGGGTTCTCCTCCATCACCGCGGATTCGCAGGCAGACCAGGCACTTCTGTTTTCCGGCAAGGCAGCCATGATGCTGCACGGTTCCTGGACCTACGGCTCCATGAAGAAAGCGGGCCAGAACTTCGTACAGAACGGCAAACTGGGCTTTGTTCCGTTCCCCACGGTTGCCGGCGGCAAGGGAGACCCGAAGAACGGCGTGGGGAATCCGGCTGCCTACATGTCCATCTCCTCCAAGGCCTCGGACAAGGAAAAGGAGTCCGCCAAGAAGTTCTTCAAGGACGGTATCCTCACCGACACGGTCATTGACGCCTACATCAACTCCGGCTCCGTGCCCATTGTTAACGGCATCGAAAACAAACTGAACACCTCCGAGGACAAGGAGTTCCTCAACTTCGTCTACGGCATGGCCAAGAACGCACCGAACTTCCAGCAGTCATGGGACCAGGCGCTCAGCCCCACCGCCGCCGAGGCGCTGCTGAACAACATCGACCAGCTGTTCCTGAAGTCAATTACGCCGCAGCAGTTCGCCGAGAACATGAACGCCACCCTGGGCAAATGAGTAACGCCGTCTCCACTGCCCCCCGGGCTGCCGTCCGGCCGGCCAGTTCCAAACCAACGGAACAGCGCAAGACGGCCCTGGCATGGTTGACGCTGCCGGCGCTGTTCTTCTTCCTGGTGTTCGCCGTCGTCCCGCTGGCAGGGGTGCTCATCCTCAGCTTCACCAGCTGGGACGGCATCGGTGCCATTGGGGCGGCGGGCCTGGATAACTGGTTCTCCGTGCTGGCGGATCCCGGGCTGTATAACGCCCTGGGCCTGACCTTCCTGATCATGGCCGTTTCGTGGCTGGTCCAGACACCCATCAGCCTGCTCCTGGGTGTCTTCACGGCC
This sequence comes from Pseudarthrobacter sp. NPDC080039, assembly GCF_040702335.1. Lineage (NCBI taxonomy): Bacteria > Bacillati > Actinomycetota > Actinomycetes > Micrococcales > Micrococcaceae > Pseudarthrobacter > Pseudarthrobacter sp. NPDC080039. Next base: position 77,032 of record NZ_JBFBKY010000016.1, read on the forward strand.
GGCAGCCAGCGCTACCGCGCCGCCCTTGCCGTGCTGTACTTCCTGCCGCTGCTCTTGTCCTCCGCCGCCGTCGCCATTGCCTTCAAGGCGCTGCTGGACCCTAACTTCGGCCTGGCAACTGGCCTGGGGCTGCCGTTCCTGGCGCAGGACTGGCTGGGGGTTCCCCAGCTTGCGCTGGGCCTGGTCATCTTCGTCATCGCATGGCAGTTCGTCCCCTTCCACACGCTCATCTACCAGGGCGGCGTGCGGCAGATCCCGAAGTCGCTGTATGAGGCAGCGCAGATCGACGGCGCCGGGACCATCAAGCAGTTCTTCCACATCACCCTGCCGCAGTTGAAGTACACCATCATCACTTCGTCAACCCTCATGGTGGTGGGTTCGCTGACCTATTTCGACCTGATCTTCGTCCTCACCGGCGGCGGCCCGGGCAACTCCACCCGGATCCTGGCGCTGGACATGTACCTCCGCGGCTTCCGGGCCAACCTCATGGGGCCGGCCAGCGTCATTGCCGTCATCCTCGTCATCATCGGCCTTGCACTCGCCTTGTTCCTCCAGCGCCTTGGGGGCAAGGACAAGCAGGGCAGCCAACTGGAAGGTTTGTAGGGTGAGTACCGTCCTGAAAAGCAATACGCAGGGGGCCCACACCGGAACGCTTGGCGGCTCCGCAGCCGCCAAGCGGGGGCTCGGCCCAAAGCTGCGGCGGCTCAACATTCCCGGCGGCCTGGGCGGCTGGCTTTGGCTGGCCATAATTATCCTGCCGGTCTACTACGTGGTGATCACCAGCCTTAAGACCCAGGCGGGATACTTCGGCCAGAATCCACTGGCCCTTCCCACCTCGCCCACGCTGGAGAACTACCAGATGGTCCTCGAGGCGGACTTCGCGCAGTACTTCATGAACAGCGCCATCGTCACGCTCGGTTCCGTGATTCCCACGGTGCTGATCTCCTTCATGGCCTCGTTTGCCATCGTCCGCGGCGCCGGCAGGTTCCTCAGGCTGGTCAACGGCATGTTCCTGATGGGGCTTGCCATCCCGCTGCAGGCCACGATCATCCCCATCTACCTGATGATCATCCGGCTCAACCTGTACGACAGCCTGCTGGCGCTAATGCTGCCGTCCATAGCCTTCGCCATCCCGCTGACGGTCCTGATCCTGTCCAACTTCATCCGTGACGTCCCGAACGAACTGTTCGAGTCCATGCGGCTGGACGGCTGCAGCGAGTGGCAGACGATGTGGCGGCTGGCCCTGCCCCTGACGCGCCCGGCCATCGTGACCGTTGCCATCTATAACGGCCTGCATGTCTGGAACGGGTTCCTGCTTCCGCTGGTCCTCACCCAGAGCCCCAGCCTGAGGGTCCTTCCCCTGGGCCTGTGGACCTTTCAGGGTGAGTTCAGCGTCAACATCCCTGCTGTGCTCGCCTCCGTGGTGCTCAGCACCCTCCCCATCCTGGTGCTTTACGTTATCGGCCGCCGCCAGCTGCTGGCAGGCCTGACCGCCGGCTTCAGCAAGTAACATCCGGGATTTCCAGAAAGGACTTTCAACATGACCACCGCAAAGCCCCTGCGGGTCGGAATGGTGGGCTACGCCTTCATGGGTGCAGCCCACTCCCAGGCCTGGCGCACCGCACCACGGTTCTTCGACCTGCCGCTGCAGCCACAGCTCACCGCGGTGGCCGGAAGGAATGCCGACGGCGTCCGCGCAGCGGCAGACAAGCTGGGCTGGGAGTCGGTTGAGACTGACTGGCGCCGCCTGATCGAGCGTGACGACATCGACCTCATCGACATCTGCACACCCGGCAACACCCACGCCGAGATTGCCATCGCCGCCCTTGAAGCCGGCAAGCACGTGCTGTGCGAAAAGCCGCTGGCCAACTCCGTGGAGGAAGCCGAACGGATGACCCTTGCCGCAGAGACCGCTGCGAAGCATGGCGTCTTCTCGATGTGCGGCTTCAGCTACCGCCGGACGCCCGCTTTGGCGCTGGCCAAGCGGTTCGTGGAACAGGGCAGGCTCGGCGAGATCCGCCATGTCCGCGCCCAGTACCTTCAGGACTGGCTCTCCGACGCCAACGCCCCCATGACGTGGCGGCTGGACAAGAGCAAGTCCGGCTCCGGCTCCCTGGGCGACATCGGGGCGCACAGCATCGACGCCGCCCAGTGGGTCACAGGGCGGAACATCAGCGGTGTATCGGCAATACTGGAAACCTTTGTCCGCGAACGGCCACTGGCCGGGGACCTCGTGGGCCTTGGCGGCCACGGCGACCTCAGCAGCGACGCTCCCCGCGGGACAGTCACGGTGGATGATGCGGCCATCTTCAGCGCAAAGTTCGACGGCGGCCCCATCGGTGTGTTCGAAGCGACGCGTTATGCGCTGGGCAGGAAGAACGCCATGCGTTTGGAGGTCAACGGCACCAAGGGCTCCCTCGCCTTCGATTTCGAGGAGATGAACGTCCTGTCCTTCTGTGACGCGGCGGAGTCCCCCGATGCGGGCTTCCGCCGGATCTTTGTCACCGAACCCGAGCACCCCTACGTGGGGAACTGGTGGCCCACCGGCCACGGCCTGGGATACGAACACGGCTTCACCCACCAGGTGGTGGACCTCGTCACCGCTATCGGTGAGGGGCGCCAACCGGAACCGTCCTTCGGCGACGCCCTTCAGGTGCAGCGGGTCCTCGCCGCCGTGGAATCAAGCGCCGCGAATTCCAGCCAGTGGCAAAAAGTCTGAGCAGCGAGAAGAAGCCTGGGCACCGGCCCGGCACAGAACAGCAACCGCTTCAAGGAACCTAGGAACTCACATGACACGACCAATCACGCTCTTTACCGGCCAGTGGGCCGACCTGCCGTTCGAGGAGGTTGCCCGGCTTGCCGGCGAGTGGGGCTTTGACGGGTTGGAGATCGCCTGCTGGGGCGACCACCTTGACCCGCGCCGCGCGGCGGAGGACGACAACTACCTCCAGGGCCGGCTGGACATCCTTGAGAAGAACAACCTCAAGGTATTCGCGATCGCCAACCACCTGACCGGCCAGGCGGTGTGTGACGACCCCGTCGACGAGCGCCATCGGGGCATCCTTTCCGCAGAAATCTGGGGTAACGGCGAGCCCGAAGGAGTCCGCCGCCGCGCAGCGGAAGCCATGAAAGACACGGCACGGGCAGCCGCCCGCCTTGGGGTGAAGACCGTGACAGGGTTCACCGGTTCCTCCATTTGGAAAGCCGTGGCCATGTTCCCTCCGGCCCCGCAGTCGATGATCGACGCCGGGTACCAGGACTTCGCTGACCGCTGGAACCCCATCCTCGACGTGTTCGAGGAGGAGGGCGTCCGGTTCGCCCTGGAAGTCCACCCGTCCGAAATCGCCTACGACTACTGGACGGCCAAGCGCACCCTTGAGGCGATCGGCCACAGGGAGAGCTTCGGCCTGAACTTCGACCCCTCGCATTTCATTTGGCAGGACCTGGACCCGGTGATGTTCCTGCAGGACTTCGCGGACAAGATCTTCCACGTGCACGTGAAGGAATCCGTGCGCCAGCTCGATGGCCGCAATGGGCGCCTCGGCTCGCACCTGGCCTGGGCGGATCCCCGGCGCGGCTGGGACTTCGTCACCGCAGGGCACGGGGATGTCCAGTGGAACAGGATCTTCCGGACCCTGAACGCCATCGGCTACGAGGGTCCCACCAGCATCGAATGGGAGGATGCCGGCATGGATCGTCTCATCGGCGCCCCCCAGGCGCTGGCCATGGTCCAGGAACTGGCCCGGATTGCGCCGCCCGCAGCTGCCTTCGACGCCGCCTTCTCCAGCCACTGACCCCAGGCCCTGCCCGCACAACACGGCAGCCAGACAAAGGAAACTTCAATGACAGATCGCAAGAATGCGCTGGTCGTCCGCGGCGGCTGGGACGGCCACCAGCCCTACGAGGCAACCGAGCTCTTCATTCCCTACCTCAAGGACAACGGCTACGACGTCCGGGTGGAGGAATCCCCCACGGTCTACGCCGACGCAGAATACATGGCGGGCGTGGACCTGATCATGCAGTGCATGACCATGAGCACCATCGAAAAGGACGAGTTCGCCGGACTGCGGGCAGCCGTGGAGAACGGCACCGGCCTGGCAGGATGGCACGGCGGCATCGCCGATTCCTACCGGAACACCTCCGACTACCTGCACCTGATCGGGGGGCAGTTCGCCTGCCACCCCGGCAAGCACCCCGACGAGTGCGTGGGCGAGCAGTCGGACAACTACGTGCCCTACACCGTCAACATGCTGCCGGCAGCCGCCGAACACCCCATCACCAAGGGCATCAAGGACTTCGACCTGGTCACGGAGCAGTACTGGGTCCTCGCTGACGACTACATCGATGTCCTGGCCACCACCACCCAGAAAGTCCGCGATTGGGACCCCTGGCACCGCGAAGTGACCTCCCCCGCGATCTGGACCCGCCAATGGGGCCGGGGCCGGATCTTCGTCTGCACGCCCGGACACCGGGTGGAAATCCTGCAGGACCAAAACGTACGCACCATCATCGAAAGGGGCCTGCTGTGGGCAAGCCGTTGAAAGTCGGAATCATTGGCTGCGGAGCCATCATCGCCCAGTACCTCACCAATTTCCGGCGGTTGGACCAGATCCAGCTGGTGGCCGTGGCGGACCTGGATCCGGCGCGTGCCCAGGCCGTGGCGGATGACTACGACGGCGTCCGCGCCGTCTCCGTGGAGGAACTGCTCGCCGCTGACGATATCGACCTGGTCCTGAACCTGACCATCCCCGCGGCGCATGCTGATGTCGCGCTGAAGGCAATCGCGGCCGGCAAGAGCGTATACGGAGAAAAGCCGCTGGCGGCCACCACCGAAGAGGCACGCCAGGTGCTGGACGCAGCACGCCAGGCAGGCGTGGTCGTCGGCTGCGCCCCTGACACCGTGCTGGGCACCGGCATCCAGACCGCCCGCAAAGCGATCGACGACGGCCTGATCGGCGCCGCCATTTCGGCGTCCGCCACCATGGTCACCCCAGGCCACGAACGCTGGCACCCCAACCCCGACTTCTACTACCAGCCCGGCGGGGGCCCTCTTTTGGACATGGGCCCCTACTACGTCACTGCCCTGGTGACGCTGCTGGGCCCGGTGGTGTCGGTCATCGGCGCAGCAAGCCACACCCGCAACGAACGCACCATCGGATCCGGCCCCCGCCAGGGCGAAACGGTACCGGTCACCATCGATTCCCACGTCACCGGCATCCTGGTCCACGCTTCCGGAGCCCTGTCCACCCTGTTCATGAGCTTCGATGCCGTGAAGTCCAAGTCCCCGAACATCGAAATCCACGGCGAGCGCGGATCCCTGGTGGTGCCGGATCCCAACCACTTCGACGGCGACGTCCAGCTGTTCTCCCTGGGCGCCCAGGACTGGGAAACACTTCCCGCCTCCGCAGGCTACATCGACTCGGGACGCGGGTTCGGCATCGCTGACTTGGCTTCCACCCCGCGGGGCAAGGAACCGCGCGCCGGAGGGACCCTGGCCTATCACGTCCTGGAAGTCATGGAATCGGTCCTCAAAGCCGCGCACAGCGGCATGACGGTCTCCATCCAGAGCACGGTGGAGCGGCCGGAGGGCGTGCCGCTGACCGCCCTGGCTGAACAGGCAGAAGCCATCCAGAGGCGCTAGGGCGAGTACCGGGATTAGGGAAACCGCGCCGCTGTTTGCAGTCGGGCTAGTACAGCCGGTCGCTGCGGGCGGCGCGGTTCCTGCCCAGCGACTTGGCCCTGTACAGGGCCGCGTCCGCAGCAGCGATGAGATCGTCCACGTCGGAGGTCCCGCCGTCGTAAGTGGAAATGCCATAACTCGCGGTGGGCATGTCCATGCCGTGCGCTGTTTCAGTCCCGGCCAGGCGCCTGCTGATCTCCTCGGCGATGATCTCGGCGCGTTCGGCGCTGGCGCCCGGAACAAGGATGACGAACTCCTCCCCGCCGTACCGGCCGGTCAGGTCCGTGGAGCGCACCGTGGCCAGGCACGCCTCAGCGAAAGCCTGCAACGCAAGGTCACCCGCTGCGTGGCCGTAGGTGTCATTGACCGTTTTGAAGTGGTCCAGGTCGGCCAGGATCAGGGCCCCGGAACCGCCGGTAATGGTCCGGTCAGCGAGTTGCTCGGCTGCCAGTTCAATGAACGCCTTGCGGTTCAGCAGCCCCGTCAGGTCATCCCGGCTCGCCACCACGCGCAAAGCACGGGTCTGTTGTTCGGTGCTGAGCGCGGCCATGCTGAAAGACACCACTACCAGCAACACCATGGTGACCAGCGTGGTCACGGCAGAACCGAAGACAGTGGTGAAAAGGGCACCGTCCTGGCCCTCCACGAGTAAGGCCACGCACCGGAGGAAGTAAAAAACCGACAGCCCTCCGGCCGCAACCGCCATGGGGATGCGGACCCGTGAATAGCCGGGCTCCAGCCGCCACAGCTCCCGGGAGGCCAGACCAATCGTGAGGCTCATCGCCGAAAGGAACACGGGTCCGCCGGACCAGACATTGGTTGCCGGGTGGTCCAGCGCCGATGCCACGAGGGTCAACACCGGGATGGCGGTGAAGGCCCACTTTGGCGGCCGGACAGTCCGCAGTGAGCGGGCGCCCGCCCAGACAGCAACCCCGCCATGGACCAGCAGCGTGTTTCCCACCGGGTTGGCCCACACCTGGTGCGGCGTTCCGTCCAGGAGGAAACAGCCCGATCCGGCCAGGAAGAACAGCAGTGCGACGCACCACCAGGCACTGTACGGCGAACGCGTCACCCTGTAGGCGGAAAAGTAGAAGAGGACCACCAGCACCAGGGCCATCAGGCCAAATGCAGCGCGAAGGGTTGCCGTATCCAGAACCATTTGCCAGAAGTCCCCCCAGAAAGCCCGAGTGCTGCCCACGCAAGTATCGCATCCACCCACGGTGCATGGGCATCCTTACCCCGATCGCAAAGGCCCAAACCCGCCTACGCTGGTGGGTACTACCCGGACGACGAAAGGCCGGCAATGCTCCTTCTTTTCGGTTTCAAGACTGCCCGCAGGGCCCTGCCGGGCCGCGCAGCGACCTGCCCGCACTGCGGCGCATTCATCTACCACCTCCTCGAGGAGCAGGCTACGAAGTTCACGCTGTTCTTCATCCCGGTGCTCACCGTGTCGCGGAAGTTCAGCATCACCTGCACCAGCTGCGGCTATGTCTCCTCCATCAGTGGACGCCAGAAGCGGGCGCTGGAAACGGGCCGGTAAAGGGTTCGGCATCCCCGCCTTTTCCGACGGCAGGAACACGCGTTCGGCAACGGGGGTGGGGAGTAGGGTGTCGCCATGGACATCATCCTGGTTCCCGGTTTCTGGTTGGACGCCTCCTCCTGGGAGAAGGTGGCCCCGGTTTTGGAAGCAGCAGGGCATCACGTTCATCCCCTTACGCTTCCCGGCAAGGAGTCCATGGACGCAAGCCGCGCAGGCATCAACCTGCAGGACCATATCGACGCCGTCGTGCAGGTCCTTGATGGCCTCCCGGGAAAGGTGGTGCTGGTGGGCCATTCCGGCGGCGGGGCCATCATCCATGGTGCGGTGGATGCGCGGCCGGGAAAGGTGGAGCGGGCCATCTACGTGGACAGTGGTCCTCTGGGCGACGGCGGCGTCATCAACGATGAACTGCCCGCCAATGGGGACGACGTCCCCCTCCCGCCCTGGGAGAGCTTTGACGACGCCGACCTGGTGGACCTTGACGACCGGCTGCGACAGGACTTCCGGGCACGTGCCATCCCGGAACCCCGGGGTGTGGCGTACGGCAGGCAGCATCTGCATGACGAGCGCCGCTACGACGTTCCCGCCACGGTCATCTCCTGTGAGTTCCCCTCCGCCATGCTCCGCGAGTGGATGGCGGCGGGCCAGCCATTGGTGGCAGAGCTGGCACGGATCCGGGACACGGAGTTCCTCGACCTGCCCACCGGCCATTGGCCGCAGTTCACCAAGCCCGCTGAACTGGCACAGGCCATCCTGTCAGCGGTTGATGGCCCCCGCACTAACTAGGACGACACACTCTTGCGCCTTCGCATCTCGGTCCCCATAATAAATGAATGGCATTCATTTATTCGACCGTGGTCGGGGACAGCGCCGCCCCTGGCCACATTTCCACCGGCAGCTCCGTGCACATGCCCGCAGAGTGGGACGACCACCAACGCACATGGATGGCCTTCCCGCCCCCCAACGACACCTTTGGCCCCACCGGAAGCCCCACCCTGGACCGCGCCCGCGCGGCCTGGACCAGCGTTGCGCACACCATCGCCAGGTACGAACCCGTCACAGTCGTGGCCGACCCCAGGGACGCCACCGCTGCACGGGAATGGCTCGGGGACCGCGTCGACGTCGTGGAAGTACCGCTCGACGACGCCTGGCTGCGGGACAGCGGCCCCACGTTCGTCCACGTGCCGGACGGTTCAATCGCCGCCGTGGACTGGACCTTCAACGGCTGGGGTGCGCAGGAATGGGCCGCATGGGAGAAAGACCAAGCCGTGGCGCAGACCGTGGCCGCAGGCATTGGGGCACCTCTCCTGCAGACGTCCCTGGTGAACGAGGGCGGCGGCTTCCACGTGGACGGCCAAGGGACTGTACTGCTCACGGAGACCGTCCAACTGGATCCCGGCCGCAACCCGGGTGCCACCAGGGAGTCCGTGGAATTGGAGATCCACAGGGCCCTGGGCACTACGAAAGCCATCTGGCTTCCGCGCGGACTCACCAGGGACTATGACGAATTCGGCACCCGCGGACACGTGGACATCGTGGCCGCGTTTGCCGGACCCGGCACCATCCTTCTGCACCGCCAGGACGACCCCTCCCACCCCGACCACGCCGTCTACCTGCAGCTGAAGGCAGTCCTTGGCGGGCAGCTGGACGCACAGGGCCGGCCGCTCCGCATCATCGACGTTCCCGCTCCCACCACGCTCAAAGACGACGAGGGATGGGTGGACTGGTCCTACATTAACCATTACGTCGCCAACGGCGTAGTGGTGCTCTGCAGCTTCGACGACCCCAACGATGCCATCGCAGCAGGCATCCTGGAACGGGCCTACCCCGGCCGCACCGTGGAACTGGTTGACGCCAGGGACATCTTCGCGTTTGGCGGCGGGATCCACTGCATCACGCAGCAGCAGCCGGCCGGGCGGACAGGTGGCGCCGCATGAAAACGGCCGGGCAGACCCACAGTGCGGACAGGGTGAAAAATTTCGATGTGGTGGAGGCGGGCATCGTCCAACTCCGGGCAGCCCTCGAGTCCGGGGAAGTCACCAGTGTGGAATTGGTCCGCCTGTACCTGGAGCGCATTGAGAAATATGACTCTTCAGGCATACACCTGAATGCGCTTGTCGTCATGAATCCGGAAGCCCTTGCCGAGGCGCGGGCGTCCGACCGCCGGCGGGCTGCCGGCTTTACGCTGGGCCCGCTCGATGGGATCCCTTATACCGCCAAGGACAGCTACCAGGTGAAGGGCCTGACTGTCGCAGCGGGGTCTCCGGCGTTCAAAGACCTGGTGGCGCGGCACGACGCCTTCACTGTCGCCCGGCTCCGGGCCGGCGGCGCCATCCTGATCGGGCTGACCAACATACCGCCCATGGCCAATGGAGGTATGCAGGCCGGGGTATACGGCCGCGCCGAAAGCCCGTACAGCGCCGACTTCCTGACCGCAGCATTCGCGTCCGGTTCGTCCAACGGCTCCGGTACGGCCACGGCGGCCAGCTTCGCAGCATTCGGGTTGGCAGAAGAAACGTGGTCCTCCGGACGGGCGCCCGCGTCCAACAACGCCCTGTGCGCCTACACCCCCTCCCGCGGCGTCATTTCCGTGCGCGGCAACTGGCCACTGGTTCCCACTATGGATGTGGTGGTTCCGCATACCCGCACCATGGCAGACATGCTGGAAGTCCTGGACGCGGTGGTAGCGGACGACGCCGAGGCCCGCGGGGACTTTTGGCGGACCCAGCCGTGGATTCCGGTGCCCAAGGCATCTGCTGTCCGGCCGGCGTCGTACCTTGACCTCGCCGTTGCAGACGCGGGCGCGCGGGTACTCGCGGGCAAACGCCTGGGCATCCCCCGGATGTACATCAACGCCGATCCCGAAGCCGGAACAGCGGAGGCGCCCGGCATCGGCGGCCCCACCGGCCGGCGGATCGAAACGCGGGTATCAATCCTGGATCTGTGGAAGGCCGCCCGCTGCGATCTTGAGGCCGCCGGAGCGGAGGTGGTGGAGGTGGACTTCCCGGTGGTGACCAACTACGAAGGCGACCGGCCCGGCGCCCCCACCATCTCCACCCGCGGCCTGGTTTCCCCGGAGTACCTGCGGCGTGAAATCGTGGACCTGTCGGCCTGGGCATGGAATGACTTCCTGGACGCCAACGGTGACCCGCAGCTGAACCGGCTTGCCGATGTGGACGGCTCCGCCATCTTCCCCGCCCCGAAAGGCGCCCTGCCGGACCGCTATGACGGTTTCGACGACGACATCGCGGACTACCCCGCCTGGATTCGGAGCCACGGTGTCCCGCGACTAACCGAGATTCCCCATCTCCCCGAGGGCCTGGCAGGACTGGAAGAAACCCGCCGGCTGGACCTCGAGGAGTGGATGGACCGGCTGGGACTGGACGCCGTCGTCTTTCCGGCAGCCGCTGATGTGGCACCGGCGGATGCGGACACCAACCCGGCTTCGGCGGACATTGCGTGGCGCAACGGCGTGTGGGTGTCGAACGGGAACCTGGTGCCCCGCCATTTGGGCATCCCCACGGTGACCGTTCCCATGGGCATCGCCGCGGACATCGGCATGCCCGTGGGCCTCACCATCGCCGGGAAGGCCTACAGCGACACGGACCTGCTCCGGTTGGCGGCAGCCTTCGAAGCCACCGGCAGCCGGCGGGTTCCGCCTCCGCGCACCATGGCCGGGGACGTGCAGCCAGGGGTTGGCTAAGCCAGCGGCACGGTGCTGTCAGGGGCTTCCGCGACCAGCCCGCGGAAGTGCCTTGACAGCCGCAATTGTTAGCGCTGACAGTAAAGGGAAACCGATTGCCAAGCGAAAGCCACGCCATTGAAAAACTGGGCAGGAAACCTCGAATACTCCTCCGCGGATGTGCGGCGGCCGGAATCCGTAGCGGAGCTGGCAGAGATCGTCGCAAACTCGCCGCGGGTCAAGGCCCTGGGATCCCGGCACTCCTTCAACCGGGTCGGGGACACGGAAGGTGTCCATGTCCTCCTCGATGCCCTGCCGCAGCAGGTGGAACTGGATTCGGGGCGCGGAACAGTACGCGTCAGCGGCGGCGTGAGCTACGGGGCGCTGTGCCGGACCCTGGAGGACTCCGGGGTGGCCATCCACAACCTCGCCTCGCTGCCGCACATCTCGGTCGCCGGCGCGGTCCAGACGGGCACGCACGGCTCGGGGGTGAACAACCCGTCACTGGCCGGCGCCGTGGAATCCGTCGACCTGGTCAGGGCCTCCGGAGAACAGGTGACGCTCACCCGGGCGGATGGAGACGAGTTCCTGGCCAGCGTGGTGGGCATGGGGGCCCTGGGAATTGTCACCGGCCTGGAACTGGCGGTCCGCCCCAGCTTCCGGATGCGCCAGCGGGTCCTTGAGGACCTGCCCTGGGACAACGCGCTCGAGGAGTTCAGCGCCGTCATGTCCGCCGCCTACAGCGTGAGCCTGTTCACCGATTACGCCGGGGAAACGATCAACCAGGTCTGGCTCAAGGCTCTTGATGAGGAGCCGGCGCTCCCCGGCCTGTTCGGGGCAAGGGCGGCTCTGCGGCCGCGGCACCCTCTGCCGGACATGTCCGCGGAGAACTGCACCGCGCAGCTGGATGAACCCGGGCAGTGGCTGGACCGGTTGCCGCACTTCCGGCACGAGTTCACTCCGAGCAACGGGGACGAACTCCAAAGCGAGTTCATCCTTCCCCTGGAGCACGCCCCCGCCGCCCTCCAGGCCGTCCGCAGCCTGGCTCCACAGCTGGCACCCCTGCTCTTCGTCTCGGAGATCAGGACCGGCGCCGCGGACGAGTTCTGGCTCAGCCCATTCTATCGCCGGCAGAGTGTGGCGCTGCACTTCACCTGGAAACCGATGCAGCCCGAGGTGGAAGCCTTTCTTCCGGTCCTGGAGGATGTTTTACGGCCTTTTGGGGCACGTCCGCACTGGGGCAAGCTCTTCACTCCGGAGGGCCATGACTGGGAGGCGCTGTACCCGCGGTTCACGGACTTCCGCTCCTTCGCCCACGGCCTCGATCCGGAGGGCAAGTTCCGGAACGGGCTGCTGGACACCATCCTGGGGGTCCCCGCCCGCAGGTAGGAAGCCGACGGTACGCTGGATGCATGACTTTTCGGCCCGCCGTCGTTCCCGCCACCGCCCTTGCCGCCGCCCTGCTGCTGACGGGATGCGGTGCCGTGGGGGAGGCCGCGGGCAACGCCGCCAGCGACGCCGCTTCCAAGGCCGCCTCCTCCGCAGCACAGGAAGTCACCCGGCAAATCTGCGCTGTCGTCCAGAACGGCTTGGTCAGCCCTGAGGACAAGAAGGCTCTGGCCGGCCTGGTCTCGGCAGCAAAGGCGGCAGGCGTCCCCGCGGACATCACGACGCCGTTGGGCCAGATTGCGCAGTCCGGGGACCAGGTGCCGGCGGACTCCGTCAGGGCCCTCAAGGGCGCCTGCCAGCGCTGATCACCAAGGGCCGGAAGACCCTTCAGCGCGCGGGTCGCCGGTGCTAGCGTGAAGTGACGAACCAGCTCGTGATCCTAAGTCACGCGGCGAAGGAGATCGTCATGGCAGAACGCGGCAGGGCCCCCTTCATCCTTTTCAGCAAAGAGGAGGGGAAACAATGACCAGCAGCCTGCAGAAGTTCGCGGACCTGTACCGCCTCCCCGGCCCTTGGTGCACCGCGTACGTGGATGCCGGCACCGGAACAGTCGACACCCTGGAAGCCGGCGACGTCCGGGCCGGAAACACCCGCGCCCAGCTCGAAGCACAGGGAGCAGCTGCGGCGGACATCGATGCGATGGAACAGGCACTTCAGCCGGCCACAGGAATGCCTTCCCCTGTGTCCAGGTTCGTCCTGGTCCACGGTGGAAAAACGGAAGTCAACGAAGTGCTCCCCGGCGAACTGGTCCTGCCGGAGCGGATGGTACTGGAGCCGGTCCCGGATTTGCTCCCCCTGGTCCAGCACCGGCCGGAGGACCTGCCGTACGTTGTGGCGGAAGTAAGCCGCGACCATGGTGAAATCCGGCTGTACCGGGCCGGGGCCGGCGCTCCCCGCAGCGTGCAGGAAGTTGAAGGCGAGTCCGAGCACCTTCACAAGTTCCATGGCGGAGGCTGGTCCGAGCTGCGGTTCCAACACCACACCGAGGACGTTTGGCGCCGGAACGCTGATGAGGTGGCAGTTGAAATCGACAGGGTAGCCAGTTCCAGCGGCGCCCGGCTCATCGTCCTCGCCGGTGACATCCGAGCCCGTGGCCTGGTCAAGGAAAATCTCTCCGAGGCAGGCAGGGCACTCCTGTCCGAAGTGGATTCCCACACGCATACAGCCGGGGCGGACAGTGCCAACCTTGAGGACCAGGTCAAACAGCACGTCGCCGAGGTGTGGGCAGCGGAGCAACAAACCGTCCTGGACAGGCTGGCGGTCCGGGAGGGCCAGGCCAATCCGGAGGCGGCCCATGGCGTCGGAGCCGTGGTGCACGCGCTCCAGCAAGCCCAGGTGGAACTCCTGATCTTCGATGATGCCGCCTTGTCCGGCCGGACCATGCTGGCCCTTGACGCGGAGCCGTGGATCGCCACCGCCAAGGAGGAAGCCCTGCCTGCCGGAATCCTGGGAGAGGTGCCCGCACCCGCGGCGCTGCTTCGGGCGGCCGCGCTTACCGACGCCCGGATTCTCCTGGTTCCGGGCCCTGTCCTGCCCGCCGGCGTCCATATCGCGGCACTGCTGCGCTGGTCCTCCGGGCCTGGCGTCCCGTCGTCGTAGGCCCTACGGCCGTTGCAGGAACCCAAAGATTGGAAGGGGCACCGATGAGCACTGCAGATGAGAACCCGGATGACGTCCTGGACAGCGTGATGGTCCCGGAGGAGGATGCGCTTCCGAACCCCACCCGCACGGGGCACAGCAAGATGCCCGAGGACGTTGACGACGACGATTACCAAAGGGCAGCGGAGCAGGAACGGGTGGCAGCGGGCCTCGCCGACTACGCTCCCGCCGACGTTCCGCCGGCCACCGACCCGTTGCCGCCGGAAGCGGCCGACGCCGCAGACCTGGCTCAACGGGGCTTGCTGGAGGAAGAACCGGAAGACAAAGGCTAGGAAGAAGCGTTGATCACCCGGAAGGCGGCCACCGCTTCTTCCTGTTGTCCGTATACCTTTGCCCGGCCCCAGGCCAGCCTCAATTCTGGCCCGGCTGCTCCCAGCCCCGGAGACCGCCTGCCCGTCCAGCCTGGGGCCGGTGGGCGTGCCCGGTCCGGTGTTCAGGCGGGGCAAACGGGACAACCCCGGTGTCGCGGTCCAGCGGAACGGCACGGACAAATTTTGTCAGTTCCTCCCGAAGCGCCTTCCAGGCAATGTCCGGATCGTCCGGGTAGGCATTGACTTCCGCTTGGCGTGCTGCCTCCACGGCAGCAACGCCGGCATCCGTAAGCTCAACCTTCAGCTGCCGGCGGTCCGAGGCATGGCGCGTCCTGGTGATATGTCCCGTGGCTTCAAGGCGGGTCAGGACACGGCCGAGGGTTTGGCTTTGGACCCTGATCGCCTCGGCAAGTTGTTCCTGGTTCAGTGGTCCCCCCGTCAGGCCTTCCAGTGCGATAACGGCGGCACGGGTGAGGCCAAGGGGGGCCAGTGCATCGTCCTGGCGCCGCTGGATCAGCCGCGCCGCCAAGGTGATCAGGCGGTAGCTGCTCCGGGCGTCCGGATCGAGATTGCTGGTCATCGGCCGCGGCCTTCCTGTAGGTGGCGAAGTGCTGGTCACCCTGCGTCGCTACACCCCTACAATAAGCATGCTTAGCAACATATTCGCAAGTAGGCTTACTATCCGACGCCCCAGAACCTCCGCATCCGCCCGGAAAGAACAGGCCCCGGGAGCGGCACCCCTTGCAATCGAAATGGGAAGTGTGCTTAGTATCTAATTAGTAACCTTGCTTACTAAGTCGCCAGCACTGCTGGTTCTTGATCGCCCAGCTAGCCCTTTCTGAAAGAGAGCGAAGATGACAGAGAACCAATGGCCCCAGACCCCACACACCGTCACCGACCCGGCCCTCGCCGATCCATACGGTGCAACAGAGTTGGATTCCCAGCACAACGCCTACTCCGCGGATTCGGGTGATGCTTCCAAGACGCAGGCAGCCAAGGATGAGGCTTCGAACGTGGCCGGTCACGCTGCCTCGGCAGCCCAGGGCGTCGCCGAAACGGCCAAGAGCGAGGCCGCGAACGTCGCCTATGAAGCCAAGGCCAACGCTCAGGACCTGCTGCACCAGGCCAAATCGGGACTGACCACCCAGGCCGGCACCCAGCAGCAGAAGGCCGCCGAAGGCATCCGCAATATCTCCAGCCAGCTGCACAGCATGGCCACCGCCCCGGACCAGCAGGGCGTAGCCAGCGACCTGGTCCGCCAGGCAGCCGAACGTACCTCTTCCATGGCCACCTGGCTGGAAAACCGCGAACCCGGCGACCTTCTCAATGAAGTTCAGCGCTTCGCCCGCAACCGCCCCGGAACATTCCTGCTCCTCGCCGCCGGCGCCGGCGTCCTGGCAGGCCGCCTCACCCGCGGCCTCACCGCAGGCGCCCCGGAGCCGCAGGGGCAGGTGCAGGCTTCAGCCCAGCACCGGGATGTGCAGCCGGCACCGGTAGCGCCGCTGCACCAGGAGACGGTGTACGCAGCCGGCACCGATGACCTCTTCAACGAACCAGTAGTGGGCAGCGCCGCTCCGGTGTCCACCAGCACGCTGCCCTCGGGTACCGCTGAGGAAACTCCCCTTCGCTTCGAGGACGACCCATACCGGGCTGAAAACGGTGTCTACAGCGCTGACGAGCACTTTGGTACTGACGGCACGGCCGGTACCGGCCGCCACGGCACGGGTGGTTTGTGATGAGTAGCCAGATTCCGGAGCCGCCGCCCAGCGCGGCGCATGTGAAAGCGGACAACGCCTCCCTGGGCGAGCTGCTCGGG
>NZ_JBFBKY010000017.1:0-72384 GCF_040702335.1 Pseudarthrobacter sp. NPDC080039
AAAAGGACGCGACATCCCCGCCGAACTCGCCCACATCGCCGACGGCATCCAGGACTCCGGCACCACCCGCCAGGAAGCCGCCACCCTCCTGGCAGCACACTCCTGACCCGCAATCCGTGAAGTGCCCAAGGGCCGGACACCGGAAGATTCCGGCGTCCGGCCGTTTGGTTTAAGTCACGTAGAATTGAGGCACTATGGCGAAATCCCCTGACTCCAGCAACTCCTCCTCCGCGGGCTCAAGCGCGGTGAAGCGCAGCATGTTCACGCGCAAACCCAAGGAAGCAAAGGCCAAGAAGCCCAGCAGGCTCAAGCAGATCGGCGAGGTCTTCACCATGACCCGCCGCCACGATCCCATGGTTCCGTGGCTGATGCTGCTGGTGTTCCTGGGTGTGGTGGCTGTGAGCTTCCTGGTGGGCTTCCTGCTGGACAACTGGATCACGGGCCTCATCATCGGCATTCCGCTGGGCCTGCTGGCGGCCACCTTCATCCTCTCCCGTCGTGCCGAGCGCGCCGCATTCGCCCAGATCGAAGACCAGCCGGGAGCTTCGGGCGCTGCCCTGGGCACGCTGCGCCGGGGATGGATCACCGAGGAGCAGCCCGTCGCTGTGAACCCGCGCACGCAGGATGCCGTGTTCCGCGCCGTCGGCCGTCCCGGCGTCGTCCTCGTCAGTGAAGGCCCTACCCACCGGGTGAAGCCGCTGCTGGATGCCGAGCGCAAGCGCCTGGCGCGAATCCTGCCCAACGTTCCCGTCCACACCATCCAGACCGGGCGCGGCGAAGGCCAGGTACCCCTGAGCCAGGTTGCCAAGCAGATGGGCAAGATGAAGAACGAACTGACCAAGCTCGAGGTAAGCACGGTTTCCAAGCGCATCGCGTCCATGGGCACCAGGCTTCCCATCCCCAAGGGCATCGACCCGTACAAGGCCCGTCCCAACCGCGGGCGTTAGCCACCAGGACGCCCCGGTACCGGCACAGCCGGCCACCGGGGCGTTTTTCTTGCCCCGGACAGCTCCCGGACGCACTTCCGCACCCAAGCCGCTCACCGATAACGACGGGACCTGACCATGCCCTTGAAGACACCGACCATCCGCGCCTTCCGCATCCTCGCGGTGGCGGAGGCATGCAGCTGGGCCGCGCTCCTGGCAGGGATGTACCTGAAGTGGATTGCGGGCACCACGGAACTTGGCGTCCAGATTGCCGGGCCCGTCCACGGTGCGCTGTTCATCGCCTACGGGGTGACTGCACTGCTGCTTTGGCGCCTCCAGCGCTGGCCGTTCCTGGTGGCCGTGCTGGCTGGAGTCTCCGCCGTTTTTCCCTTCGCCACCATCCTGTTCGAGCGCTGGGCCGGGCGGCGGGGGTACCTGGCTGCCTCCGGGGCAGAGAGTGCGGAAGCCGACCTCGAGCCCAGCCGGGCATAGGCCTGCCGGGCTAAGAACCTTCTACGACATCTTGCCCTGGCGTCGCTGCGAACTGCCGGAAGACCGCGCGGCACCTAAGAGGCGGTCCTGCTGCTAGCGGCGGATGAGGAGGGTGTTCATCGCTTTGTCGTGGAGACCACGCTGGTCGGGATCGAAAATCACGGCGGGAATGACCAGGCACAGCAGAACTGCCCTGACCAGTGCCGCGAGCGGACCCGGAGTGCCGCCGCCCGGCCTGATCACGGCGATGCCCATGACGCGGTGGCCGATGCTGTAGCCCAGGGTTCCCACCAGCAGGATCTGCTCGATGGCAAAGACAGCAAGGGTGGCCCAGGAGTCCCCGCCGAAAGCGAAGTTACTGATCAGCAGTGCGATGCCCCAGTCGATCATGATCGCCGCGATCCTGCGTCCTGCGCGGGCGATGGAGCCGGGGCCGGACTCGGGAAGGCCCAGCCGCTCACCGGGATATTTCGAAATGCCGGAAGTGTCCGGTCCGGTGAGCCAGGACCCGATATCTTTGCGATCTACCACTGTCCAAGCTTACCGAGCCGCCGGACGCAGCGCGCCCACAGTGTGGATGGGACTCGACCGCACTGTGGACGGAAGATAGCGTGGTCATAGCAGGGTGATCTGTAACCTGCCCGAAACAATGCGGACACGGACGGGAAATGCCGCATCCATAGTCTGTTAGCAGTTTCAAGCAATCCCCCGGCAGGTACACACAGCAGGGAAAACAAGCGTTCTCCCTGCTTTTGGATTGCGCTGGATCATGTGGCTTGCATGCCAGATATTTACATATGCGTTAGGAGCATAGATGTTCAAGACTGCGGACGAAGTCCTCAAGTTCATCAAGGACGAAGATGTAAAGTTCGTCGATATCCGCTTCACCGATCTTCCGGGCGTCCAGCAGCACTTCAACGTCCCCGCCAAGAGTGTTGACGCCGACTTCTTCGTCAACGGCCAGCTCTTCGACGGTTCGTCCATCCGCGGCTTCCAGGGCATCGCCGAATCCGACATGCAGCTGATCCCGGACGTCACCACCGCGTTCCTGGACACCTTCCGCATGGAAAAGACCCTCGCGCTGAACTTCTCCATCGTCAACCCGCGGACCGGTGACCCCTACCACCGCGACCCGCGCGGCGTGGCCGAGAAGGCCGAGGCCTACCTGGCTTCCACCGGCATCGCCGACACCGCATTCTTTGCCCCCGAGGCCGAGTTCTTCGTCTTCGACAACGTCCAGTACCAGTCCTCCCCGCAGGGCAGCTTCTACAAGATCGACTCCGAGGAAGCCCACTGGAACACCGGCCGCGAGGAAGAGGGCGGCAACCTGGGCTACAAGACCCCGGTCAAGGGCGGTTACTTCCCGGTCTCCCCCACGGACAAGCAGGCTGACCTGCGCGACGCCATGTGTGTGGCACTGGACGAAGCCGGCCTTGAGGTTGAGCGCAGCCACCACGAAGTTGGATCCGCCGGCCAGGCCGAGATCAACTACAAGTTCACCACCCTGACCCACGCTGCCGATGATCTGCAGAAGTTCAAGTACGTCATCAAGAACACCGCTGACGCCTGGGGCAAGTCCGTCACCTTCATGCCGAAGCCGGTCTTCGGTGACAACGGCTCCGGCATGCACTGCCACCAGTCGCTGTGGAACGGCGGCGAGCCGCTGTTCTACGACGAGAAGGGCTACGCCGGCCTGTCCGACACCGCCCGCTGGTACATCGGCGGCCTGCTGAAGCACGCTTCCGCCGTCCTGGCGTTCACCAACCCGACGGTGAACTCCTACCGCCGCCTGGTCAAGGGCTTCGAGGCTCCGGTCAACATGGTGTACTCGCAGGGCAACCGCTCCGCCGGTATCCGTATCCCCATCACGGGCTCCAACCCGAAGGCCAAGCGCATCGAGTTCCGCGCACCGGACCCCTCCTCCAACCCGTACCTGGCGTTCGCTGCCCAGCTGATGGCCGGCATCGACGGCATCCGCAACCGCATCGAGCCCCCGGCTCCGATCGACAAGGACCTCTACGAGCTCCCCGCCGAGGAAGCAAAGGACATCCCCAAGGCTCCGGGCACGCTCGAGGAGGCCCTGGAGGCCCTGCGCGAGGACAACGAGTTCCTGCAGGCCGGCGGCGTCTTCACCCAGGACCTCATTGACACCTGGATCGAGTACAAGTACGAGAACGAGATCCGCCCGCTGTCCCTGCGCCCGAACCCCTACGAGTTCGAGCTCTACTACGGCGTCTAGTGTATTTACCGGGCTAAACGGGGTTTAGTCCGCAGAGAGTCCGCACGAGCTGCCAGCACTTCCGCGACGGCAGCTCGTGCGGACTCTTCTTTGTCGGGCCACATGTGCCCGTAAACGTCCAGGGTCGTCTTGGCTGATGCGTGCCGCAGCGACTTCTGGACCACCTTCACATCGAGTCCCTTGGAGATCAGCAGGGACGCGAAATAATGCCTCAGGTCATGGAACCTGAAGCCTTCCGGCAGGCCCTTGACCGTGGCCCGAGCTTCCCGGAAATAATGCTCCAGCCGGTGCGGCGACATGCCACGGCCCCACTCGTTGGTAACGAGGGTGGGACTCCCCCACTTTGTGGGATTTGCTGACAGCTCCAGACACAGATCCTGGGGAATCGGGATCGGATTCTTGGATTCCTCGGTTTTTAGTTCAACTCCCGGGTACTGGATGGCCGGCGTGATGACTCCGCGCATGAAATCGACGTCTGAGACTCGCAGCGAAACGGCCTCAGCGACCCGCAGACCGGCGAACGCGGCCAGTAGGACCGCTGGCCTCGCCCCGGCCGGCATCGCGTCATATAGGCCCCATACCTGGGCCGTCGTCGCCACATATGGCCGCTGCCTTCCAGCCTTGGGGGATGTCCGCCTGCTCAGCGGTGATTTCGGCAGCATCCCATCATGGACGGCATCAGCGAAGAGCTGCCCAAGCCGGGAGTGCAGGGCGTAGACAGTGGAATCAGCGAGGCCTTCCGCACTGAGTTTCGCCGTCCATGCCTTGACCTCGGACGGCCGAACGCTCTTCAATGTCCGGTCCCCGAATGTGGCGTTGATCCGCTTCAGATGAGTCCGCGCCTGCCTGACAGTTGAGGGCCTGTTGCTCTCGTAGCCCTTCATCCATACTTCCGACCACTCCCGCACCGTGGTCTGCGCCGTTTTCGGATCAACGTAGTCCCCACGGACCACAGAGGCCGTGACCTCATTCAGCCACCGTTGAGCGTCAACCTTCCGGGAGAAGTGCCGCGCATGTTCCTTGCCCGTCTCGTCACGGTACCTGGCCCGCCAAGAGCCGTTATCACGCTTCGTAATCGACATCTTGCGTCACCGCATCTTCCGCCATGTCCTCTTTTTGCATTGCGTAGTAGTACGCGCGGTAGAGCAGCGGCATCTCCAGTTCGGGGCCGCCTGAAGCTGCTGTCAACATGTGCTTTTCCACCTGGTACTGGACCAACTTCTGGCGACAGGCGCTGATCTGTTGTTCTAGACCTTCGATAAGACCGTCAAGCTCCCTGATGCGCTGAGCGTCTCCTTGGGCCGTTTCATCTGTCATCCGAGCCAAGGACGTTCCCAGCACTTGGGCAATTGCGTGGGCCTCAGCCAACCGGACGGTCCTTTCACCCTTTTCAATCCTGGAGACGGTCGTCTGCCTAAAACCGTCCCATCCGGCCTCTGCAAGCCGAGCTGCCAGCTCGCCCTGGGACAGGCCCTGAATCTCCCGGATGTGCCTCATCGTCTCAACGAAACGGTCCTCGTCAGCGGTGCCTATTGTGCGCTGTTCAATCACAACCTAAGTCTCACACAAAATCGCATTGCTGTACATGCACTGAGGGCGTAGTCTTTTAAGTGTTAAGTTCCTACATCATGAAAGGTTAGGCCGTGGATCTCCTGACACTGGAAGAAGTGGCGGAATTGCTCCGCAAGAGTCCCGCGCAAATCCGCTGGATGCGTCATAACGGCTGCGGACCGAGGGCGGCAAAGATCGGCGGCCGGGTTATGTACCGCCGTGCTGACGTTGTGGCTTGGGTAGAAGCACAGTTCGCGGCGGCCGGCTGAAATGTCGGGCGACGCCGTCATTAGGGCAAAGAAGATCCCCGCGTCGTGGGGGGACGATGCGGGGATCTTCAAGGGCCTGTCTCTAGACCTCACTGAAGATTCTACCTTAGACGTGCCGGCCAAGCGGTCAAGCCACGCCCATCCCTCAGACGTGTCGCTGGCGATTCTGCGTAAGTCGGCCGCGGCATTCGGCCTGACTCTTTGCTGCCGGTGCAGCCGCTGTAACGCTCCGCTGTGGAATTCCCGCAGCGTCTCCGCCAAGCTAGGGCCGGTCTGCCGGGTACGTGCAGCCGCAGAAGCGGAGGCAGGACTGTGAGCATCCGCCGTCCACGCCTGGCGTTCGAAAGCCAGTTCGTCCAGATACCCAATGAGTGGATGCGCGACACGAGAATCAGCCGCCGTGCCCGCGGCCTACTCGCAGAAATCATGACTCATGACGCCGGCTGGGTCATCACCATTGAGAGCCTTGTGAGCAAAGGCCCGGAAGGCCGTGACGCAATCCGCGGGGCGATCAAAGAGCTGGAAGACGCGGGATACCTGAAGCGGGAACGTCAGCGTCAGAAGACCGGGAACCAGAAATTTGCCGGTATGGAGTACGTGCTTCAGGCGCCGCCCGTGGCCGATGACCCGCGGATTTCCAGCGTCGGAAATTCCTACGTAGGTTCAGCCTACGTAGGTGAATCCGACACTAAGAACACAAGAGTTAAAGAAGACCAAGACCAAGAAGAAAAGAAGAGAGAGCCCCGGACGGGTAAACCCGTCCGGCGTTCTCTGCTCCCTGCTGATTTTTCAGTCTCACAGCATCTACAGTTCTGGGCACTTACAGAGGCTCCAGCGATTGATCTGGATCTGGAGACAAAGAAGTTCGTTGAATACCAAATCTCTCACGGAACTAAGAGCGCGGACTGGGGAGCAACGTGGCGTAAGTGGATTCTCGGCGCTGTTGAACACTCCCGCACCCATTCTCAGGACCAGCCAAGAGCCTGGCAACATTCAGATTTCAATCCTCCTTTTGACCCTTACAAGGACGTGTAGTCATGGCTGACATGGTTTTCAACATTTTCGGTCATGACGTCAACGTAACCAAGACCCTGGACGGTATCGCTGAGCGGGCCACGGCCATGGGTGCGGAAACCGCTGCTGCCGGTGACGTGGCCGGGTCCGGGATCGGTAAGGTGGGCACGTCGGCAACAGAGGCGAGTGCGGGCATGGGCGCGGCTGCCTTATCTACGACGGGGGCGCTTGCTGGGATCGCCGCCGCTGCTGCTGCCTCGTCTGCGCTTGTTGGTGCCGCCCTGGGCGCATTGCCACTGGTGTTCGCCGGCGCGGGTCTGCTCATGGTTGGTGAGGCGACGAAAACCAATGCCGGCCTGAAGCAGCAGTTTGCTGACGCGGGCAACTCCATCAAGGCGGACATGCTCACGGCCACCGAGCCGATGACGACCATATTCGGCACCATTGCTACGAACGCGGCGACTGCACTGCATCAGCTCGGGCCGCTTCTGCATGACACCTTTGATACTGGGCACTTTCTTCGGGAACCTCGCCACTGTAGGCGGCCCCGTCTTCGCCGTGATGACAAAGTTTGTCCTGGAGCTCGTGAAGTCGTTCCTGGCTGGGCTTATGCCGGTCCTTGACGCGCTGATGCCGGTGCTTGGACAGCTCCTGACAGCGCTGCTGCCGTTGCTGCCTGTCTTTGGGCAGTTGCTCGCCGCAGCGGCGCGCCGCGGAATGAATTGCACCTATGTTGTTTCCCACGTCAGGCGGGGCTAAAATTGCTTTTAGCTAGAAAGCTCACTGCGGCAATTCACGGATCGCGCTTCCGACGCTCGGCCTCGGACTCATGGTGAAACATGAACGGAACGTGGAGACCCGGTGAGACGCCCACTGCGTTACTCACGGACTGCGTCGCGTTACGGCCTGACCCTATGAACCGTGAAGCCCAGTGGATGTCGCCTTGGAAGGTGGCCAGCCTGATCAGCCGGCTCCGTATCCCCGCGACGAGGCCCCTCTAGAGGGCCACACCCCGAAGCGCCCTTTTTGCGCTCAGGTTTCAGAATCTTTTAGGCCGTAAAGGACCAGAAAAATGTATACTATCGACCAACTCATTGCCAGGGAATTGGAACAGCGTGCATCCAAGCTCTCCAAGCGCAACGCACACACTGCACGGCTCGCTGAGCTGCGCGGTATGGACGCACCGAACGAGGCGGAAATTTCCCGCGTCCGTGGCGCACAGAACGCCCTGGATGCCGAAATCGACGTCCTGGATGAACGCATTGCCGAACTGCGGGCTGAGAAAGCCGAGGATGAGCGGAACCTCGCGCTCGCCAGCCGTAGCATTCCGACTGCCGCGGGCCTGCTCGCCCGCGGGGCCGGCCTTGGTGACGGCGACTACCGGGCGGGCGACAGCGCCCCTGTGAACCGTGCGGACAGCGCGTCAAAGTCACGGTTTGTGCTGCGTGACCGGCCTGATGTTCCTGCATCCGTGGACCGCGGGCAGCGGTTCGCGGATCACCCGATTGCCCGGGAGTTCGCCGCCGCGCGTGCCGCCAATGACGCCACAGTCAAGGGCGTGTACGGCGGCAGCCTCGCGCAGATGGTCCGTACGGTCACGGATTCCGGTACGTCCGCCATTGTGCCAACTGACTGGAGCAATGACCTTATCGACCTCGCGCGGAACTATTCCGCGGTGATGAAGGCCGGCGCGACTTTGGTACCCATGTCCGCGAACGTGGTTAACATCGGCCGCATTACTGGTGACCCGACGTCGGCCTTCCGTGCTGAGGGCTCGGCCATTACGGCGTCAGACCCGAGTCTGGACAACGTCCAGTTGCAGGCAAAAACCATGAGCTGCATGGTTGTGACGACCATGGAATTTCTCCAGGACAGCATCAACGGCGAGGAAATGATCGTCAATGAAATTGCCAAGTCAATGGCGCTGCGGCTGGACTACCTCGCTTTGTACGGCGGAATCGTGACGACGAACTCCTGGGCCGGGATCAACGAACCCGTTGTGCCTGGTCCGCGCGGGATCGCGGCAACCCTGCTGGCGCTGCGCCCGGCGAACGTGCTGGGCACGGGCAACGCGAACGGTACACCCCCGACGAGATACAACGAGTTGATCGATTTGGTTGGCGCTTGTGCGGACCTGAACGAGTCGCCCAATTCCTTGCTCTACCCGTCCCGGCTATGGCGCGCGTACGCAAAGATGACCGACGCGCAGAACAGGCCTCTGAACGTTCCGCCCGCCCTCGAAAATCTCCCTTTCGTCATCACAAACCAGGTCAAGTCCGGCTACGCCCTGGGCACGGCTACGACGGCCGCCGACGCCTTCACTGGGGACTTCTCGCAGCTTCTGGTGGGGCAGCGCCTCGACTTCACGCTCCAGCGTGCTGACCAGCGCTACATCGACGCCGGACAGGTAGCTTTCATCTGCCACTGGCGCGGTGACTTCGGGATCGCACGCTCAAGTGCGTTTGCGGTCTACAAGGGTCTGATCGGCGTCTGATGGTACTGAACACACCCTACGGGCGGATGCTCAACTATTCGCTGCCGTCCATTGAGGACCAGGACTACCACGAAGGGGCATCGGACCCCCGGCTGCCGGCAACGACGAACGCTGTCCCCACCCCGCGGACGGATGCCCTTAGGGTGATGCATTTGACCGACCCGAACGGCGTCCCTGTGACGTTTCTGGTCGGGGAAAGTCTACCAACCTGGGCATTGCCCTACCGGTAAAAGGAGAAAGTCATGACGGATATTAGGATAGGCGGCCCGTGGCCTACAGGGGCGCGGGATAGGTCCGAACCCTTACAGCTTGGGGACGCGCCTCAGACGGTTGCCCCGGTGTTTACGGAGGTCACACAGGCTGTGAACCCGGAACACCCGGAACACGGGCCAGTTACGTTCGTCCCCGGGGAAGCCAAGCCGAAATGGTTCGTGGAGCGGGAATTAGCGGCGCAAGCTGTGCCACCGGCCCCCGAGCCCCCGAAGAAGGGCCGCAAGCCTGTCACGGAGACGTGACACTGGGCGTGAACGTCAGCCCAGGCCCGTTTAGCTTTCCGGCTGTTCACTGACGGGGCTGGGCAACGATGGGAGCGGAGGCACCCAATCCCTTTCAGGGGCCGGCGATCCTCCCAGCGCCGAATGAAAAGAGATCCCCGACCTTTCCGGTAGGGGATCTCTTTTCATTGTGTCAGCGGTCTTCTTCGCAAGCACGGGTACGGGGGGTCCCAGGGTGTGGTGGGTGCCTGGTTCTATCGCCCCCCGTACCGGTCCCTCATTGGCCCTTCCCGCTTTACCTGATCCAGGCCAATTGCTCTGTCGCTGCTCTGCAAGCTCTCGCCAGGTGCAGCAGGGTTGATGGACTCATGTTCTCACTGTCAGCCTGGACAAAAACAGAGGGCCTACCAATATTAATTTCCCCGGTCGTCTCATCCAGAGTGTCGAGCCGCTGGATCGACACGTACGCGTCATGCGTGGCGATCAGGTCCCGGGAATGGATGCAGCAGGGGCCGGTTCCGCCCCGGTGCTTGTCGGCGTAGTCCGTGTGGAACGCCCACGCCGGCCGCGCCGTGCCGAACACAAGACGCAATTCCCGGCCCGTTGTCGTCAGCAACTCGAACCGTTCTACGCCGGTCATCTGCTCCAGTTGAGCCACCCGAAGGCCTTGGTAGGCCCGTAGGATCTTCCAGCCGAAACTGTTCCGCTCGATCTCCCGTTGCGGGCTGCCAGGCTCCCACTGGCGGGCCTTGCCGATGAGCATTGACGCCTGCTCAATGTCCAGGCCGTACTCTGCGCCCGGATCGATCATCTTGTACTGGGACTGAGTTGTGTTCATTTCTTGGGTTATGCCTTCCAGGAGTCCGCAGCGAGTCCGCAAAAAGTCCGCAACGCGTCATTTTCGCCCAATCGTCAGCAACCAAGAATTCCCGGAATCTAGCGGGTTTCAACGGTCCCCGAGAAGGGCCAATCAGCATTGTTTAGTTCGAGCTCTACTACGGCGTCTAGTCTGCAGCCTGCCCCGCAGGACTGCTGAACCAGCAAAAGGCGGCCACCGGATACATCCGGTGGCCGCCTTTTGCGTTGTCCGCAGGGCCGTCAGGCCGCGGACGAAGACCGTAGGTGGGGGCCCGCCTCCAGACGTGCTGAGACCGGGAGCCGGACCCCCTGACGAATGCCCCCCGAGACGAAGACTGTCCAGCCTTCCCCCCAACAAGGTTGGAGAACACCGCCATCCACATAATCGGGCAAACGCTTGCTAAGCGCAATGCCGGCGCGGCGCGTTACGGCGGCGGCAGGGTGGCGAAGCTGCGGAACAGGGTCCGCTGCGGCCCCGCGGATCCACCCAGGTACCGCCCCGCGTCGAGAAAGCCGGCGCGGCGGTAAGCGGCCAGGCCCGCATGGTTTTCTTCGTTGACGGAAAGTACGACGCCGGACTCGCCGCCTTGGTGCCGGACGGTGAGCCTGTGTGCGGCCTCCACGGCGGCGGCGGCCGCGAGGGTACCCAGCCCTCTCCCCTGGTGCCGGCGATCGATGAGGAAGCCGCGGAGCAGCCACGCAGACCGGTCGTCAGGCCACCCGGCGACGCTGGCGGCTCCGAGCTGGAGAGTCAAGAGACCGACGGCGTCACCGCCGGATTCCACCACGTAGGGCCGGCGCGATTCTTCTGCCAGTCCTGCCAGGGCCATTCGCAGGGGGTCGCCCACGAAACGTTCCTGGCCGGGGAGCAGCGACAGGTCCGCCACTGCCCCCAGTTGGATGGCCCGGGCATCTTGGTCCAGGTCCCGGAGGGCAATGAGCCAGACCCAGTCAGTGCCCATAGAAGACGCGTTCAAAGACTGCCCGGGCCCGGCGGCTGACCCGCAGGTAATCCTCCTCCAGCACGGCGGCCTGTCCCGGCTCGTAGCCGCACCAGCGCGCCACGGCCTCAAGGTCGCGGCGCGAAGACGGCAGGAGATCCGAGGCCTTGCCGTTCCAGATGACGTTGGCGGACCGGATGCGGCTGGCCAGGCGCCAGGCCTCGACCAGGAGCGCGGCGTCGGCGGCGTCCAGCAGGCCAAGTTCCGCCGCCGCTGCCAGAGCCTCCAGTGTCGATGTGGTGCGGAGCTCCGGATGTTTCCCGGCATGCTGGAGCTGCAGCAGTTGGACCAGCCATTCGACGTCACTCAAGCCGCCGCGCCCCAGTTTCAGGTGTCGGGCGGGGTCCGCGCCGCGGGGAAGCCGCTCGGATTCAACGCGGGCCTTGATGCGCCTGATTTCGCGAACGTCCTGTTCGGCAACTGACTCCGGGTAGCGGATGGGGTCGATGAGCTCCAGGAAGTCAGCCGCCAGCGCGTCGTCGCCGGCCATGGGGCGTGCCCTCAACAGGGCCTGGGCTTCCCAGATCAGGGACCACCGCCGGTAATACTCGGCGTAGGAGTCCAGGGAGCGCACCATCGCCCCGTTCTTGCCTTCGGGCCGGAGGTCGGCATCCATCTGCAGCACGCGTTCGGCCATGATGGCCGGCTTCAGCGGCTGGGTGAGCAGGCTGGACACCTTGGCCACGATGCGGGCGGCCTGCTCCTGCGCCTCCGCTTCGGCGAAACCGGGAAGGGCCCGGTGGACATACATGACGTCCGCGTCGGAGCCGTAGCCGATCTCGCGGCCGCCCTGCCGGCCCATGGCCACCACCAGCACCGAGGTCTTGAGTGGTCCACCGGCCGAGACGATGCCTTCCGCCACGCGCAGGGCGCCCAGGACGGCGGCGCGGTCCGTGTCCGCCAACGCCCTGCCCGCGGCTTCCTGGTCGAGGAGGCCGGCGGAATCGGCGATGGCGATGCGCAGGATTTCCCGCCGGCGGATCAGCCGGATGAGGCGCATGGCACTCTCGGGATCCTCGTGCCGGGACATCTTGGCGGTGATCTCCTGCCATTGGGCTTCAAAGCCCACCGGCACCAGGTCCTTGTCCTGTCCCAGCCATGCCACAGACTCCGGCGAAACTTCCAGGAGGTCTGCGATCAGTCGGGAATTGGAGAGCATGTGGCAGAGGCGTTCGGCGGCGGCGTTGGAGTCGCGGAGCAGGCCCAGGTACCAGTGCGTTGTGCCCAGCGCTTCACTGATCCGGCGGAACGCGAGGAGGCCGGCGTCCGGGTCAACGCCTTCGGCGAGCCAGTCAAGCAGGATGGGCAGGAGCTGGCGCTGCAGGGCGGCACGGCGGCTCACACCGGCGGTCAGCGCCTCGATGTGGCGCATGGCTCCCTGCGGGTCCCGGTAGCCGAGGGCGGCCAGCCGTCCCTGTGCTGCTTCCGGCGTCAGCTTGGCGTCCTCGCTGCTGAGCTTGGCCGCGGAATTCAGCAGCGGGCGGTAGAAGATGCGCTCGTGCAGTTCACGGACCGAGCGCTTGGTGCGCTGCCACGTGGAAAGCAGGGAGTCGGGAGTGGGGCGCTCGTTGGAGAAGGGCCCCAGGACGGCCTTGGCCAGGGAGCGCAGGGCCGGTTCCGCCACCGGCATGAGGTGGGTGCGGCGCAACTGGAACAGCTGGATCCGGTGTTCCAGGAGCCGCAGGTAACGGTAGGCGTTATCAAAGGCAGCGGCGTCTGAACGGCCGATGTAACCTCCGGCTGACAGGGCGGCGATCGCTGAAGTGGTGTCCCGGCGTCGTAGTGATTCATCCGCCTTGCCGTGCACCAGCTGGAGCAGTTGCACGGTGAACTCAACGTCACGCAGTCCGCCGCGCCCCAGCTTGATCTGGCGTTGCTCCTCAGCCGCCGGAATGTGCTCGGTCACCCTCCGGCGCATGGCCTGGACAGACTCCACGAAGCCCTCGCGGCCCGCCGAGTTCCAAATCAGGGGCGCCACGGCGTCCTCGTAGGCCCGGCCCAGCGCGGCATCCCCGGCGATGGTGCGTGCCTTGAGCAACGCCTGGAATTCCCAGCTCTCGGCCCATCTGGCGTAGTACGTCTGGTGGGAGGCAAGGGTCCGCACCAGAGGACCCGATTTGCCCTCGGGCCGCAGGTTGGCGTCCACCTCCCACAGGCCCGGTTCCCTGGCGACGGACGAAATGGCCCGCGAAATGCCGCTTGCCAGCGCCGTGCCGATGGTGTTGGCGTGCGCGTCCTCCAGGCTGCCGGGGTCCACCACGTAGATGACGTCGACGTCGGAAATGTAGTTCAGTTCCCGGGCTCCGCACTTGCCCATCCCGATGACCGCCAGGCCAACGTCGGCGACGTCGGCGGCGCTGTGTTGCTCTGTGGCCTCCGCCCGCGAAACGGCGAGGGCAGCTTCGATGGCCGCGGCAGCGAGGTCCGCCAGTTCACCGCCCACCGACGGGAGGAAATCCAGCGGATCCGCCGCGCACAGGTCCTTGACGGCGAGGTCCACCAGTCCGCGGCGGTAGGCGGTGCGCAGGGCGGCGTAGGCGTCAACGCCGGTGACGGAGGCAACGGGGCGGGCCGCCCGGGGATCTGCGCCCACCACCTGCAGGAGCGTGGCGCGCAGCCGTTGCGGCTCGGCTGGCAGGGGTTCGGGGCTGGCACGGACCCGGAATGCGTCCAGGTGCTCGGGGTGCCGGATGAGGAACTCCCCCAAGGCCTCCGAGGCGCCCAGGACGCGGTACATCGGTTCGCTGGCCTCCGGCTCGGCGGCCGCCAGGTCCCGCAGCTGCGGGTGTTTCTCGATCAGCCTGACCAGCGATTGGAGGGCAGTGTCCGGACTTGCTGCGAGCTGCAGCCCGGCAAAGAGCCTGTCCTGGTCCAGTCCTTCGAGTTCGCGCGCGGCCAGGAACCTTTCGCCCTTTTCCAGGTCGCTGAATCCGGCCGCGATGAGGCGGCGTGCCAGGCTCACGCCGGGCACCTAGAGGATGCCGAGGTTGCGCTGCAGCTCGTAGGGCGTCACCTGCAGGCGGTAGTCCTGCCACTCGGCGCGCTTGTTGCGCAGGAAGTGCTCGTAGACCTGTTCGCCCAGGATCTGCGGCATCAGCTCGGAGTCTTCCATCGAACGGATGGCGTCGTGCAGGCTGGCCGGGAGCGGATCGTGGCCCATGGCACGGCGTTCGGCCGAGCTCAGCGACCAGACGTCGTCCTCGGCGGCAGCCGGAAGGTCGTAACCTTCCTCGATGCCCTTCAGGCCGGCACCGAGCAGGACGGCGTAGGCCAGGTACGGGTTCGCCGCGGAGTCGATGCCGCGGTATTCGATCCGGGCGGACTGGCCCTTGCCCGGCTTGTACAGCGGCACACGGACCAGCGCGGAGCGGTTGTTGTGCCCCCAGCTCAGGTAGCTGGGCGCCTCGCCGCCGCCCCACAGGCGCTTGTAGGAGTTGACGAACTGGTTGGTGACAGCTGTGAACTCGGGAGCGTGCTTGAGGATGCCGGCGATGAACTGCCGGGCCGTCTTGGACAGCTGGAACTCGGCACCGGCCTCGAAGAACGCGTTGCTGTCGCCCTCGAAGAGCGAGAAGTGCGTGTGCATCCCGGACCCGGGGTGGTCGGTGAACGGCTTGGGCATGAACGTGGCGTAGGTACCCTGCTGCAGCGCCACCTCCTTGATGACGGTGCGGAACGTCATGATGTTGTCGGCCGTCTGCAGTGCGTCCGCGTAGCGGAGGTCGATTTCGTTCTGGCCCGGGCCGGCCTCGTGGTGGCTGAACTCAACGGAAATGCCCACCGATTCCAGCATGGTCACCGCTGTGCGGCGGAAGTCCTGGGCCACACCGCCAGGAACGTGGTCGAAGTAGCCGCCCTCATCAACCGGCACCGGCGCGCCATTCGGCCCCGGCTCGTGGGACTTGAGCAGGTAGAACTCGATCTCCGGGTGGGTGTAGCAGGTGAAGCCCATGTCCGCGGCCTTGGCCAGGGTTCGCTTGAGCACATTGCGGGGATCCGCCGCCGAGGGCTCGCCATCGGGAGTGAGGATGTCGCAGAACATGCGCGAGGTCTGCTCGGTCTCGCCGCGCCACGGCAGGATCTGGAAGGTGGCGGGATCGGGCTGGGCCAGCATGTCCGATTCGAAGACGCGGGCCAGGCCCTCGATGGAGGAGCCGTCGAAGCCCAGGCCTTCCTCGAACGCTCCCTCCACTTCTGCCGGTGCAAGCGCCACGGACTTCAGCGAACCCACGACGTCGGTGAACCACAGGCGCACGAAACGTACGTCGCGCTCTTCGATCGTGCGCAGGACAAACTCTTGCTGGCGGTCCATGATGGCCTCTTCTCCGGTCAACGTCCATGCTCCGGGTCCGCACAAGGGGAAAGCCGGCAGCAGTTCATCAACACTGTACTAATCATTCGCCGCTCATGCTGAAGCCTGGGGCCTGCGTAACACAGCATTAACCTGCCGCCCCGCCGTCAGATGCCGCCGGCCCCGTTTCCGACGGCATGTGACGCCCTTCCGCCGGCTCCCGTTATGACGCTAATCACCGGTCCCGATGCGGAGCGCGGTAGCTAGTACGGCGGGTACCGCATTACGCTCATCCCATGGCATCCAGCAACAGCTCCGACTCCAGCGCGTCCGCAGAAGTACCCGCACCGTACGGCAGCGGGCCAGACACACCGGCTGCGGCCGAACGGAAGCCGGCGAAGGTCCGTATCCACCACTTGCAGCAGGCCAAGCGCGAAGGCACCAAATTCGCCATGCTCACCGCCTACGAGCAGTACACGGCCGAAATTTTCGACGCCGCAGGCATCGAGGTGCTCCTGGTGGGAGATTCCGCCTCAAACAACGTCTTTGGCAATGAGACCAGCCTCCCGGTCACCGTGGACGAGCTGCTCCCTTTGTGCCGCGCAGTAGCCAGGTCAGCCAAGCGTGCCCTGGTGGTGGCGGACCTGCCCTTCGGCAGCTACGAGGTCAGTGCCGAACAGGCCGTGGGCGCCGGCGTCAGGTTCCTCAAGGAAGGGCTTGCCCACGCGGTAAAGATCGAGGGCGGAAAGTATTACGCACCAACGGTCCGGGCCATGGTGCAGGCGGGCATTCCGGTCATGGCGCACATCGGCTTCACCCCGCAGAGCGAACACGCGCTGGGCGGATACCGCGTCCAAGGCCGCGGCGACGACGCCCAGCGGCTGATCGACGACGCCCGCGCCCTTGCCGACGCAGGGGCATTCTGCGTGCTGATGGAGATGGTGCCGGCCGAAACCGCGGCCGCCGTCGATGCCGCCGTGGACGTCCCCACCATCGGCATTGGCGCCGGAAACGCGACCACGGGCCAAGTGCTGGTCTGGCAGGACATGGCCGGGCTCCGGGGCGGCCGGATGGCCAAGTTCGTCAAGCAGTACGCGGACCTCCGCAGCACACTGCTCGACGCCGCCACCGCCTATGGTGACGACGTCCGTTCAGGCCAGTTCCCCGGCCCGGAACACTCCTTCTAAACTTTCAACTTCGGCCGGACGCCACCTCGGAACCGGCGACTGACGGATATGCCCGGATGACCTGCGGCGTCCGGGCGGTACTCCGGAAGCGGACGTCAAGGTGAGGCCGTCCGCGGCCGAGGCAGTCCGCGGAGGAGTGCCGCCCGACGCCCTGACGCCTGCCCCCAACCGGTCAGTCGTCGTCGCCCTTTTCCCAGGCCTCGTTGCGCGCCTTGACCTTCTCGATGGCGTGTTCCGCTTCTTCGCGGGTCTTGTAGGGCCCAATGAGCTGGCTCCAGTCCGAGAGCCGGTCTTCTTCCACTTCGTGGGTGTTGACGTTGAACCAGTACTCAGTCATCGTTGCTCCTCGTTCCGGCGACAGGCGCATGGGGTGACCCACGTAACACAAACACTTACGTGCGCCCTCCCCGCTTGTCGGTTGTTAGGCGTTCTGTGGTGCCTTATATGATCAATCTATGCCTTCCCTTGCCTCGACTGCACCCATTGGCACCCTCACCCCGGGTACCCTGAGTCCGCAGCGTCCCGTTCCGGCGTCCATCCCCCGTCCGGAGTACGTCGGCAAGACAGCTCCAGCCAAATTCACCGGTTCCGAGGTCAAGTCCCCGGAGACCATAGAAAAGATCCGGGTCGCCGGAAAGATTGCCGCACAGGCCATCGTGGAAGTCGGCAAGCACATTCAGCCAGGTGTCACCACTGATGAGCTGGACAAGGTGGGCCACGAGTTCCTGCTGGACCACCACGCTTACCCGTCTACGCTCGGCTACCGGGGGTTCCCCAAATCCCTGTGCTCCTCGCTGAACGAGGTCATCTGCCACGGCATCCCCGACAGCACGGTGGTCCAGGACGGCGACATCCTCAACATCGACATCACGGCCTACATCAACGGCGTTCACGGCGACACCAACTACACCTTCCTGGTGGGTGACGTGGACGAGGAATCCCGGCTGCTGGTGGAGCGCACCCAGGAGTCCCTGAACCGGGCCATCAAGGCCGTGGCTCCGGGGCGCGAAATCAATGTCATTGGCCGGGCCATCCAGTCCTATGCCAAACGGTTCGGCTACGGCGTGGTCCGCGATTTCACCGGTCACGGCGTCGGGGAGGCCTTCCACACCGGACTCATCATCCCGCACTACGATGCCGCCCCTGCCTACAACACAGTGATCGAAACCGGCATGGTGTTCACCATCGAACCGATGCTCACGCTGGGCACCGTGGAGTGGGACATGTGGAGCGATGACTGGACTGTCGTCACGCGGGACCGCAAGCGTACCGCCCAGTTCGAGCACACCCTGCTGGTCACCGAGGCCGGCGCCGAGATCCTCACCCTCCCGTAGTTCATCCCATGCCCCCAGGCATGGCTGCCGGTGCAGACCGGACACCTGTTATGGGCCACCCATGTTGGCCCGTTTTCCTGCCCGCCCCTGTTAAGAACGGAATCCCATTGGCCAAGAAGGACGAGAAGTCGCACAAGAACGCACCGCTGATCGGCATCGACATCGGTGGTACGGGCATCAAGGGCGGCATTGTCGACCTGAAGAAGGGCAAGCTCCTGGGCGAACGCTTCCGCGTACCCACCCCGCAGCCCGCCACCCCCGAGGCCGTCGCGGAGGCCGTGGCTCTGGTGGTGGCCGAGCTTTCGGCACGCCCTGAGGCCCCCGAGGCCGGCTCGCCCGTGGGAGTGACCTTCCCCGGCATCATCCAGCACGGCGTGGTCCACTCCGCCGCCAACGTGGACAAGAGCTGGCTTGACACGGACATCGACGCCCTCCTCACCGCCCGTCTTGGCCGGCCCGTGGAGGTCATCAACGACGCCGATGCCGCCGGCCTGGCCGAAGCCCGCTACGGTGCCGGCGCGGGCGTGTCCGGCACGGTCCTGGTGATCACCCTGGGCACCGGCATCGGCTCAGCGTTCATCTTCGACGGCAAACTCGTTCCCAACGCTGAGCTTGGCCACCTTGAAATTGACGGCTTCGACGCCGAATCGAAGGCATCGGCCGTAGCCCGCGAACGCGACGGACTGACCTGGGACGAGTACAGCGTGCTCCTGCAGCGGTACTTCTCGCACGTGGAGTTCCTGTTCTCACCGGAACTGTTCATCGTGGGCGGCGGCATTTCGAAGCGCGCCGACGAATATCTTCCCAACCTCAAGCTGCGCACACCGATTGTCCCGGCAGTCCTGCGCAACGAGGCAGGCATTGTGGGGGCCGCGCTGGAAATTGCCATCAAGCACCAGCTGTCCAAATAGGAGTGGTGCCGGTGGCGGCTGCGGCTTCCCCTCCGCTGCCGCCACCGGAGTTTAGAGGGGGCTTTTCTCGGAGTTCCTGGCCCCACCGGCTGCGCCCTTGGCGTCTTCCTCGGCCTCGTGGCGCAGCAGTGCGATGGCGGTCTCAAAGTCCTCGAGGGACTCGAACGCCTGGTACACGCTGGCGAAGCGAAGGTACGCCACCTTGTCCAGCTTCTGCAGCGGCCCCAGGATCACCAGCCCCACCTCGTGGGCGTCTATTTCGGCGGCACCGGAGGAGCGTATCTGCTCTTCCACTTCCTGGGCCAGCATAGCGAGGTCATCCTCGCTCACCGGGCGGCCCTGGCAGGCCTTGCGCACGCCGTTGATGACCTTGCTGCGGCTGAAGGGCTCGCCCACGCCCGACCGTTTGATCACCGAAAGGCTGGTGGTCTCAACGGTGGTGAACCGGCGGCCGCATTCAGGACACTGCCGGCGGCGGCGGATGGCCGAACCGTCATCCGCCATCCTGCTGTCCACCACGCGGGAGTCGGGGTTGCGGCAGAACGGACAGTACATGGCGTTCCCCCCTTTCGCTTGTAGCGTGCAGCATCATTGGAAGCCACCAGCACCGCCGGGGGGCGATGCCGTGGCATCCTTCAGTTTACGGGCATATTTGGGGTAATAACAATCCTGTAATTACTACATGTAGTAGTGTCACCCGTTGCTGCCCGGGAAACGCGCCGTGACGGCGTCCCCGTGGGCAGGCAGGTCCTCCGCCTGGGACAGGCTCACGATGTGCCCACTGACCTCGGCCAGTGCATCCCGGCTGTAGTTGATGACCTGGATGGCGCGCAAAAAGGTGGTCACGTTCAGCCCGGACGAGAACGCGGCCGTGCCGCTGGTCGGCAGGACGTGGTTGGAGCCCGCGCAGTAGTCCCCCAGGCTGACGGGGCTGTAGTCGCCCACGAAGATGGCGCCGGCGTTGCGGATGCGCGCTGCCACGGCCGCGGCATTCCGGGTCATGATCTCCAGGTGCTCGGCGGCGTAGGCATCGCAGGCGGCAATCCCTTGCTCCAGGCCGTCCACCAGCACCACGCCGGACTGCGGGCCGGACAACGCCTCCTGTACCCTGGCCGCGTGCTTGGTGGCTGCGGCCTGGAGCGCCAGTTCGGCCCGTACAGCCATGGCAAGGTCCTCGGAGTCGGTGATGAGGACTGACGCCGCCTTGGGATCATGCTCGGCCTGGCTGAGGAGGTCCGCGGCAACCAACGCGGGCTGCGCGGAATCGTCGGCCAGGATGGCGATTTCCGTGGTCCCGGCCTCGGAATCGATTCCCACCACGCCCTTAACCAGGCGCTTTGCGGTGGCAACGAAGATGTTGCCCGGTCCGGTCACCACGTCCACCGGTTCCAGGGCCGGTCCGGCGGCGCTGGCTTCGATGCCGTAAGCGAAGGCTGCGATGGCCTGGGCGCCCCCAATGGCGTAGACCTCCGTGATACCCAGCAGTGCAGCCGCGGCCAGGATCGTGGGGTGCGGCAGCCCGCCATACTCCTTCTGCGGGGGCGAGGCCAGGGCAATTGATTCCACCCCTGCCGCCAGTGCCGGCACCACGTTCATGATCACCGACGAGGGGTACACCGCAAGTCCGCCGGGAACGTACAGTCCCACGCGCGCCACGGGCACCCAGTTCTGGCTGACCACGGCGCCGTCACCCAGTTCCACGTCGACATTGCGCGGACGCTGCCCGTCGGCGAATTTCCGTGCCCGGCTGATGGACTCCTCCAGCGCGGCCCGCACGGCAGGATCCAGCTGGTCAAGGGCGTTGGCGAGCGCTTCTATGGGGACCAGCGGGTGTTCCTGCGCAACGCCGTCGAACCTCTCTGCCAGCTCGGACAGGGCAGCGAAGCCCCGCCCGCGCACGGCCGAAATGATCTGGAGGACTTTGTCCTCGGCATCGGCCACGGTCTGGCCCTTGGCGCGGGGAACGGCGGCACGGAGGGCGGCGAGGGTCAGGTCGCGGCCGCGAAGATCGACGGTGCGGAAGTCGACGGCGGCTGTCACGGGGGCGGGAACGTCGGGGGAAGTGGTCACCGGACTATTTTACGGCGCCGAGGCCGGCCGGAGTTCCGGCATCGCCGGCCGCGGGCTTCGTGCTGCCCGTACCCACGAGTTCCAGGACGAAGACCGACACGGCTGTGGCGGCGGGGCCGAGCAGCAGCACCGGCCACGCCCGCAAGGAGAAGGCAAGGCTGGCATTGGCGGACGTATCAACGGCCGGACCGAAGAGCCGGGCCACGAGGATACCTGTTCCCCATGCCACCACGCTGCCGGCCAACGCTCCCGCCAGGCCCGTCAAGAGCGCCGCCTGCGGTGACGGACGCCTGCCGTCCGCCAGGAACACGGCAAGCAGGCAGCCGCCGAGCAGCAGGATGCCTGCCAGGGTGAGGTCGCGGGGCAGCCACACCACGGGAGCGGTACCGGAAGCCAGCGCCGGATCCCGGGTGATCAGGTTCAATCCGCCCGGGGCAAGGAGCCACCACAGCACGCCGGCCGGGATGCCCGCAACCACCGGAACCAGCAGCAGGGACCAAGGCAGCAGGCGCCGGGCAGGGCGGGCCAAGTTTGTCATGCAACACACCTTAACAAAGGTTCCTGCAAGGACAGGGGCGGAACTGCTGCCGCCGGCTGTTTTCCCGCCACCGCCGGGGACCAATACTCTTGGAGAGAGAATTACGCCACCTACTGCAGGAGTTCCGGTGACCGACAACAGCGAGCCCTTTGAGCAGACGTTCAGGGAGATGTTCCGCCGTCACGCCGCGGGCGTCGCCATCATCACCGTGAACTACCAGGATGAGCCCTACGGCTTTACCGCGACCTCCGTGGCCTCCCTGTCCGCCAAGCCGCCGCGTTTTACCTTCAACATGGCGCGCAGTTCCAGGTCGTGGCCGGCCGTGGCCAACACCCAGTACCTGGGCGTACACATGCTGGGGCTGGAAAACCAGGAGCTTGCCGCGCGCTTCGCCCGGCCAGGCAACCGTTTCGAAGGCAAGCACTGGGACATCGGACCTCACGGCGTGCCCATCCTGAAGGATGTTGCCGGCTGGCTGATCGGCGAGGTGCAAATGAGGCTCTCGTTCGAGAACAACGCGGTGGTGGTGGTCCAAGTGGTGGACGGCCAGGTAGGCGGCGAGGGCTCGCCCCTGCTGTACCACGGCGGCGCCTACGGGCAGCCGGTGCCGCTCGACTACGAAATCTGACCCCGGCAACACCAACCGGGCATGAAAGACGCGGTCGACGGCGGGAGGTGCTTCCCGCCGTCGACCGCGTCTTTGTCAGGCGTCCCGGTTTATGCGTCCAGGCAGGCCGGGCCCAGCAGGACCTTCAGGTCGCCGAACAGTGACGGGCTGGGGTTCACCCGGAGGTGGACGGGCAGGCCCATGATTTCGGTCCGGGTGTCGCCCTGCAGGTGCAGCCGGACTTCGGAGTTGCCCCGGTGGGTGCGCAGCACATCACCCAGCTCGGTGACCACGGCTTCGGTGGCCTTGAAGGTGGGCATGGTGATCACCAGGGGCCCGTGCAGCCCCTCGCTGAGGTCCGGGACGGACAGCTCCATGCAGTTCAGGGTGATGGCGCCGTCGTCGCGCTTCTGCAGGCGGCCCTTCACCACCACGATCAGGTCTTCGGCAAGGACCGAAGCGATGGGCCCGTAGACCTGGCCGAAGAACATGACTTCGATGGAACCGCCGAGGTCTTCCACCTCCGCCCGGGCGTAGGCGTTGCCGCTGGCTTTGGCGATGCGCCTGCTCAGCGACGTGATCATTCCGGCGATGGTGATGATGGCGCCGTCCTGCGGACCGTCCTCGCCGAGGATGGTGGTGATGCTCATCTCGGCGTGCTGGGCCAGGAGGCCTTCCAGCCCCTGCAGCGGGTGGTCGGAGACGTACAGGCCCAGCATGTCCCGCTCGAAGGAGAGCTTGTCCTTCTTTTCCCACTCCGGCAGGTCCGGAATCTCTATGCTCAGGGAGGACGATTCCTCCCCGGCGTCCTCGAACCCGGCGAAGAGGTCGAACTGGCCGATGGCCTCATTCCGCTTGAGGGTGATGACGGAGTCGATGGCCTCTTCGTGGACCATGGCCAGGGCACGGCGGTGGTGGCCCAGCGAGTCGAAGGCGCCTGATTTGATCAGGGACTCGATGGTCCGTTTGTTGCAGACCACGGCCGGGACCTTCATCAGGTAGTCCTTGAACGAGGTGAACGCGCCCTCGCTTTCGCGGGCGGCCACCATGGCCTCCACGGCGTTGACGCCCACGTTGCGGATGGCGCCCATGCCAAAGCGGATGTCGTTGCCTACCGGGGTGAAGTTGAGCGCGGACTCGTTGACGTCCGGTGGAAGCACGGTGATGCCCATGCGCCGGCACTCGTTGAGGTAGATCGCGGACTTGTCCTTGTCATCGCCCACCGACGTCAGCAGCGCCGCCATGTACTCCGGCGCATAGTGTGCCTTCAGGTACGCGGTCCAGTAGGAGATCACGCCGTAGGCAGCGGAGTGGGCCTTGTTGAAGGCGTAGTCGGAGAAGGGCAGCAGGATGTCCCACAGGGTTTTCACTGCCTCCATGGAGTAGCCGTTGTCCTGCATGCCCTGGGAGAAGCCGGCGAACTGCTTGTCCAGCTCGGATTTCTTCTTCTTGCCCATCGCCCGGCGGAGGATGTCTGCCTGGCCCAGCGAGTAGCCGGCCAGCTTCTGCGCCACGGCCATGACCTGCTCCTGGTACACGATCAGGCCATAGGTCCCGCCGAGGATTTCCTTGAGGGGCTCCTCCAGCTCCGGGTGGATGGGGATGACCTCCTGGATGCCGTTCTTGCGCAGCGCATAGTCGGTGTGGGCGTTGGCGCCCATGGGGCCCGGGCGGTACAGCGCCAGAACGGCGGAAATGTCTTCGAAGTTGTCAGGCTTCATCAGCTTGAGCAGCGACCGCATGGGACCGCCGTCGAGCTGGAACACGCCCAGGGTGTCGCCGCGGGCCAGGAGCTCGTAGGACGCGGCGTCGTCAAGTTCGAGGTTTTCCAGGTCCAGGTCGATGCCGCGGTTCATCTTGATGTTCTCGAGGGCGTCGGAAATGATCGTAAGGTTCCGCAGGCCCAGGAAGTCCATCTTGATCAGGCCAAGTCCCTCGGACGTCGGGTAATCGAACTGCGTGATCACCTGGCCGTCCTGGAAGCGGCGCATGATGGGGATGACGTCGATGATGGGGTCCGAGGACATGATCACGCCTGCCGCGTGCACGCCCCACTGCCGCTTCAGGCCCTCAATGCCCAGCGCCGTCTCGAAGACCTTGGCAGCCTCCGGGTCCGTGGCGATCAGCTGCCGGAAGTCTCCTGCCTCGCTGTAGCGCTTGGCTTCCGGGTTCTGGATGTCAGCCAGCGGGATATCCTTGGCCATCACCGCCGGCGGCAGGGCCTTGGTCAGCGTCTCCCCCATGCTGAAGGGATAGCCCAGGACGCGGGAGGAGTCCTTCAGCGCCTGCTTGGTCTTGATGGTGCCGTACGTGACGATCATCGCCACACGCTCGTCGCCGTACTTGCGGGTCACATAGTCGATGACCTCGGAACGGCGCCGGTCATCGAAGTCGACGTCGAAGTCGGGCATGGAGACGCGGTCCGGGTTCAGGAACCGTTCGAAGATCAGCCCGTGCCGCAGGGGGTCCAGGTCGGTGATACGCATGGCGTACGCCACCATGGAGCCTGCACCCGAGCCACGGCCCGGCCC
The DNA here is from genome assembly GCF_040702335.1 of Pseudarthrobacter sp. NPDC080039. Lineage (NCBI taxonomy): Bacteria > Bacillati > Actinomycetota > Actinomycetes > Micrococcales > Micrococcaceae > Pseudarthrobacter > Pseudarthrobacter sp. NPDC080039. The sequence continues at coordinate 24,808 of NZ_JBFBKY010000017.1, forward strand.
CACCCGGATGCCGTTGTTCTTCGCCCAGTTGATGAAGTCCGCAACCACCAGGAAGTATCCCGGGAACCCCATGGACGTGATGACGCCGAGCTCATAGTCGGCCTGTTTGCGCACCTCATCGGGGACGCCGCCGGGGTACCGGTACTTCAGGCCCTTGTCCACTTCCTTGACCAGCCAGGAAGTCTCATCCTCGCCGGGCGGGCAGGGGAACCGCGGCATGTAGTTCGCGTCCGTGTTGAAGGACACCTCGCAGCGCTCGGCGATGAGCAGTGTGTTGTCGCAGGCGTCGGGATGGTCGCGGAACAGCTCCCTCATCTCCCGCGGGGACTTGAGGTAGTAGCCGCTGCCGGAGAACGCGAACCGGGAACCACCGTTGTCATAGGTGGGTTCCAGCAGGGTCGAGCCGGACTGGATGGCCAGCAGGGCCTCGTGCGCCTTGGCGTCGTGTTCATGGGTGTAGTGGAGGTCGTTCGTGGCCACCAGCGGAAGGTTCAGGTCCTTGGCCAGCCGCAGCAGGTCACCGGTGACCCGCCGCTCAATGTCCAGCCCGTGGTCCATCAGTTCACAGAAGTAGTTGTCCGCGCCGAAGATATCGCGGAACTCCGCCGCGGCCTCAAGCGCCTCGCGGTACTGGCCCAGACGCAGGCGTGTCTGCACTTCGCCGGACGGGCAGCCCGTGGTGGCGATCAGGCCCTCGGAATAGGTATTGAGCAGTTCCCGGTCCAGCCGCGGCCACTTGCCGAACACCGAGTCGAGGGAGGCTATGGACGAGGCGCGGAAGAGGTTCCGCATGCCCACGTTGTTATAGCTCAGGAGCGTCATATGGGTGTAGGAGCCACCGCCGGAGACGTCGTCCTTGCGCTGGGATTCATCGCCCCAGCGAACGCGCTCCTTATCGGTGCGTGCCGTACCCGGCGTTACATACGCTTCGACGCCGATGATCGGCTTGATGCCCTTGGCCTGGGCTTTTTGCCAGAAGTCGAACGCACCGAACAGGTAACCATGGTCGGTTGTGGCGAGGGCCGGCATGCCCAGTCGTTCGGTCTCGTCGAACAGCTCACCCAGGCGGGCGGCTCCATCCAGCATGGAATATTCGGTGTGGGTGTGCAGGTGGACAAACGAATCATTGCTGGAACTCACCGCACCATTCTAAGCGCTGCCCCCTCGCAGCCAGGCCAGCCCTACCGTGTCAGGCCTGGCCCGACTCCAGCACTTCCAGTGCGTAGGCCAGGTCCTGCGGATAGTCACTGGTGACCGTGACGCGCTCCCCTGTGACCGGGTGGTCAAACGAGAGCTCCCGGGCGTGCAGCCACTGACGGGTAAGCCCGAGGTTGGCGGCAAGCCGGGGGTCCGCGCCGTAGGTGAGGTCACCCGCGCAGGGGTGCCGAAGAGCGGAAAAATGGACCCGGATCTGATGCGTACGGCCGGTTTCCAGGTGGACTTCCACCAGGCTGGCCTTGCCGAATGCTTCCAGGACTTCGTAATGCGTTACCGAGGGGCGTCCGTCCTCAATGACGGCAAAGCGCCAGTCATGACCCGGGTGGCGGCCAATGGGGGCGTCGATGGTTCCGGCCAGGGGATCGGGGAGGCCCTGCACCACAGCGTGATACACCTTGTCCACGGTGCGCTCCTTGAAGGCCCGCTTGAGGGCTGTGTAGGCCCGTTCTGACTTGGCCACCACCATCACGCCGGAGGTTCCGACGTCGAGCCGGTGGACTATGCCTGCCCGCTCCGGGGCGCCCGATGTGGAGATGCGGTACCCGGCGGCGGCCAGGCCGCCCACCACGGTGGGCCCCACCCAGCCGGGCGAGGGGTGGGCTGCCACGCCCACCGGTTTGTCGACGACGACGAAATCGTCGTCGTCAAGCAGGATATTCAGGCCTTCCACAACTTCCTCCACGACTTCCAGCGGGTCCCGCCGTTCCGGAACGGTGACGTCCAGGACGTCACCGGCGGCGAGCTTTGCCGACTTTCCCAACGCCTTGCCACGGTTCAGCACGTGGCCTTCGGCCAGCAGGGACGCGGCGACTGAACGGGATACCCCCAGGATGCCCGCCAGGCCGGCGTCGGCCCGCGTTCCGCCAAACTCTTCGGCGATGACGATGCGTTCAGTCATGGCCAGGCTTGTCCTTGTGTCCGCTTCCGAGCCGGGTTCCGTCCAGGGCGATCCCCCGGACGGTCAGGATGCAGATGATGGCGACGGCTGACACCACGGCGGAGTCGGCAATGTTGAAGATGGCGAAGTTGGGGAGCTGGATGAAGTCCACCACGTGCCCCAGGCCGAAGGACGGCTCCCGGAAGAGCCTGTCCGTCAGGTTCCCCAGGGCGCCGCCAAGCAGCAGTCCCAGGGCCAGTGACCACCAGGCCGAGCCCAGCCTGCGGACCTGGAAGAGGATCGCGATGGCCACGCCGGCCATGATGATGGAAAACACCCAGGTGACATTCTCGCCAATGGAAAACGCGGCACCCGAATTGCGGATGAAGTACCAGTGCAGAAGGGGCGGCAGCACGGGAATGCGCTCCCCTTCGACCATCGTGGAAGTGACCCAGAGTTTTGTCAGCTGGTCCAGGACGTAGGCGAAGAGCGCGAACCCGGCAAACAGGGACAGCAGGACTGCCCGGCGGGGGCGGTGCGGGTGTGGGACAGGGCGTGCCGCGTCGGCAGCAAGTTCGTCAGTCATGGTGCTTTCAATTCGTGGAACTGGGCGTCAATGCCAAAAGCCGGCGGCCGAGGAATCCTCAGCCACCGGCTTTCAGAATACGTGCTGCCAGACTTAGTTGGCTTCGCTGACTTCCGGCGTCGCAACGGAGCCACGGGCTTCCAGGTCGCGGAGCTGGCCCTCGATGTAGGCCTTGAGGCGCGAGCGGTAGTCGCGCTCGAAACCGCGGAGCTGCTCCACCTTGCGCTCCAGAACGGACCGCTGCTGTTCGAGGGCACCGAGGATCTTGCGGGACTTCTCCTGGGCGTCGTTGACGAGGCTGCTGGCTTCGATCTGCGCCTCGGCGATGATCTTGTCCTTCTGGGCCTGGCCGTCAGCAACGTGGCGGTCGTGCATCTGCTGGGCCATGGCCAGCAGTCCGGCAGCGGACTCGGCCGAGGGGGTAGCGACAGCTGCGGGAGCAGCCGGTGCGGCGGCAGCAGGGGCGGCCGGCTGGACGTCCTTCTTCTTGCTCGCTTCGGCAGCCTTGGCTTCGGCCTCTGCCTTCTCGCGGGCTTCGTCCTTGTCGGCCTTGACCGGCGCGGGAACCTTCTCCACGACAGGCGCGGCAGCAGAGCTTGCCGGCACGCTGGACCCGGCTTCGGCGAGCTTCTTGCGGAGCTCGTCGTTTTCCTGGTTCAGGCGGCGGAGTTCAACGACGATTTCGTCCAGGAAGTCGTCAACCTCGTCCTGGTCATAGCCCTCGCGGAACTTGGTGGGCTGAAAGCGCTTGTTGACAACGTCTTCTGGCGTCAAAGCCATCTGGTCACCTCACTGGTCTGGTTAGTCAGTAGGCCTTCCGGCCGTCAAAACTACGGTACCTAAATTTGGTCTGCTTACTCTAATTCAACACTGCGGTGTCAAACGGGAGGTTTCTTCGCTTTACAGTAGCCGTTCACGGGGGCAACGGCCTGCATCGCTGGGTCTAAATCGGTGAATCAGGCCAGGCTCCTGGTGACGTTCATGGCGATGCTGACGCCGATGAACAGAATCAGGAAGCCCAGGTCCAGGGAGACTCCGCCGAGCCGGAGGGGCGGAATCAGCCGCCGCAGCCCCTTGAGCGGCGGGTCGGTGATGGAGTACACGGCGTGTGCCACCACCAGGGCCGCACCGCGGGGGCGCCAGTCCCTCGCAAACATCTGCACCCAGTCGAATACGAGCCGGATGATGAGGGCGACGAAAAACAACAGCAGGGCGAGATAGAGAAGTCCGAAAACAATTCCCATGACTTATTTCATATCTCCAGGGTTCGTGCGGCGGACCACTCGGGCCTGCCACTGTTGCGCAGCTGTCGTCTTGTCTATTTCAGCACAGATGCCAGACAGGCGTCCCTGCCTGGCATCTGCAAAGCCTGATGCTCAGCTTTGGTTGAAGAAGCTGGCCTGCGTGTCGCTGGCCTTTTTGTCGTCACCAATCACTTCGACGTAGGACGGTGAGAGCAGGAACACTTTGTTGGTCACACGCTCGATGCTTCCCCGGAGGCCGAAAACGAGTCCGGCGGAGAAATCCACCAACCGCTTGGCGTCAGCCTCGCCCATGTCGGTAACGTTCATGATCACCGGAATGCCGTCCCGGAAACTCTCACCGATGAGCTTGGCGTCATTGTAGGAACGGGGATGGATGGTAGTGATCTGGCGGAGACCGGTATTCTCCTCGCGGCTCGAGGCCGCACGCTTAATAGGGGTCACAGGGGCGCGGTATTCCTCTTCGGGGGCGTAGGACGCCTCGCGGCTGACTTCGCGGACCGGCGCCGGAGCACGGCGTTCCTCGCGGTCAACTTCCATCGGTTCGTCCTCATCCTTACGTGTGGTCTGTTGCTCGGGCTCGTGATACTCATCGCCGTCGGCGAGCCCAAGATAGATCATTGTCTTGCGCAGAGCGCCGGCCATGGTCGACTCCTAATCGTGTCCCGTAAGCGGGCCGCCCAATGATTTGACAGCACTGGAGTCCCCCGCCCATCACTTCCAATAGTTCCGACGCTACCCCACGGCGGGGCGGGAACCGAGAATATCGGAGCCTATTCTCAGGTGTGTCGCCCCGAACCCGATGGCGGCTTCCAGGTCCTGGCTCATGCCCGCCGAAATCGCCGTGGCAGCGGGGTACGTCTCGGTCAGCCGGGCGGAAACTCCGGACAGCTTCTCGAACGCGGGCTCCGGTGGTGCCCCCAGCGGCGCGACCGCCATCACGCCCATCAGGTCCAGGCCCTCAGACCCGGCGATCCGCTCTGCCAGGAGGGCAACGTCGGCAGGGGCTGCCCCGCCGCGGTGCGCATCGCCGTCGTCTTCAAGGTTGACTTGGATGAAGCAGCCCAACGGCCCACGTCCGCTTGAGTCCATCTCGTGTCGCACGGCTTTCGCCAGCGCATCGACAAGCTGCGGCCGGTCCACCGAGTGCACCGTGGCCGCGTAACGTGCCACCGATTTGGCCTTCTTGGTCTGCAGCTGGCCTACAAAATGCCAGGTGAGGGCAAGGTCGGCAAGTTCCAGGGCCTTGGCCGCCGCCTCCTGGTCCCGGTTTTCGCCCACATCCCGAATCCCGAGGGCGGCCAGCCGGCGGATGTCGTCGGCTGGATGGAACTTGGTCACCACGATCAGCGCCGGCGGCCGGTCTGCGCGCCCGGCGCTTTCGGCCGCTGCACTGATCCGCTTCCGCACTGCCGCCAGCCGCTCGGCGAGTTCGACGCTCCGTGCATCGCCGCCCTGCCCGCGGCCGGCATCCGACACGTCAGTCATGGCGCCAGACCAGCCCTGCGAAGCGGCCGGTATTCCGGTCGCGGCGGTACGAATAGAGCGTTTCCGTCTCCAGGGTGCAGACTCCGGAGTACTCCACGTCCACCCCGGCAGCCTCAAGCTGGCTCCGGGCACCGGCAGGAAGGTCCAGTGCGGGCGTTCCCCAGGACGTGGTACTCCGGGTTGCCGGGACCAGCGCGGATACCTCATCGCGCAACGCTGCCGGCACCTCGTAGCAGGACCCGCAGATCGACGGCCCCATCCAGGCCCGGATCCGGGAGGCACCCAGCGCCTTCATGCTGTCCACGGCAGCGGGCAGGACACCGTTAGCGACACCTGGCCGGCCGGCGTGGACTGCGGCCAGCACTGGCCCGCTTCCGGACTCACCCGCAAGAAGCACCGGAATGCAGTCGGCCACCATGACCGCCAGGGGCAGGCCACGGGACACCATGGCATCAGCCACGGGCACCGGCGACTGCGCGTCCATCAGGGCAACTGTGGTGCCGTGAACCTGGTTCATGAAGCGGAGGGCCTGCGGCTCCAGGCCTATGGACTGCTCCAGGCGGATACGGCGTTCCTGGACTGCAGCAGGATCATCCCCCACGTGCAGCGCCAGGTTTCCCGCACCTTCATCCGTGAATGCGGCCGACACCCCAGGCAGGATGTCGGCGCGCCAATGGAACAAGCCGCTACCTACTTCAGGAAGTCGGGAACATCCAGGTCGTCCGGGTGGGTACCGGTCAGGTCCGGCTCCACCACGGAGGGCAGGTCGACGTCGAAGCCCGAGTCAGCAGGGACGGCCGAGGGGCGCTGCTGGCCCCAGTTGCTCAGTCCAGCGGCACCGACACCGGCGTGGATCGGCTGGACGTTCTGCTGGTGGTTGCCGTTGCCCTGGTGGTTGCCACCCTGCGGGTGGGCCGAGGCAGGAGCGGCAGCAGGGGCAGCGGGACGCTGCGGGGCGGCCTGCGGCTGGGACTGGTCCATGGAGGGCGAGGTGGCCTTGACGTCGTCGAACCCGGCAGCGATGACCGTCACACGGGCTTCATCGCCGAGGGCGTCATCAATGACGGCACCAAAGATGATATTGGCTTCGGGGTGTGCCACTTCCTGGACCAGCCGCGCGGCTTCGTTGATTTCGAACAGGCCCAGGTCGGAGCCACCCTGGATGGAGAGCAGGACGCCGTGGGCGCCGTCAATGGATGCTTCCAGCAGCGGCGAGGCGATGGCAAGTTCCGCCGCCTTGACGGCGCGGTCTTCGCCCCGGGCCGAGCCGATGCCCATCAGGGCCGAACCTGCACCCTGCATGACGGACTTGACGTCTGCGAAGTCCAGGTTGATCAGGCCGGGAGTGGTGATGAGGTCGGTGATGCCCTGGACGCCGGACAGCAGGACCTGGTCCGCGGAGCGGAACGCGTCAAGGACGGAGACGTTGCGGTCACTGATGGACAGCAGTCGGTCATTGGGGATCACGATCAGGGTGTCCACCTCGTCGCGGAGGGCGTCGATGCCTGCCTCGGCAGAGCCGGCGCGGCGGCGGCCTTCGAAGGTGAAAGGCCGGGTAACAACGCCAATGGTCAGGGCGCCGAGCGAGCGGGCGATCCGGGCCACGACTGGGGCGCCGCCGGTGCCCGTGCCGCCGCCTTCGCCGGCAGTGACGAAGACCATGTCGGCGCCGCGCAGGACTTCCTCGATTTCGTCAGCGTGGTCTTCGGCAGCCTGCTTGCCTACCTCGGGGTTGGCACCGGCGCCGAGGCCACGGGTCAGCTCGCGTCCGACGTCGAGCTTAACGTCTGCGTCGCTCATGAGCAGGGCCTGGGCGTCGGTGTTGATGGCGATGAATTCAACACCCCTGAGGCCGACCTCGATCATGCGGTTGACTGCGTTCACGCCACCGCCGCCGATGCCGACGACTTTGATGACGGCCAAGTAATTCTGCGGAGCTGCCACGTTACGTGTCCCTTGTTCGTGTCTTATTGCGAAAACTGATGAAGAGCTTGAAGGCTGAAACCTTAACCTTCGAGTTGAAGGTTATAGTTATGTCAAGTAACTCTTGTCTGTGACGGTATTTCCTCTGGTTCCCACATTCAATAACCGGGTCCGCGTGTCGGATTAATACCGGGAAAGAAAGGGTGTCAGCGCGTCACGGGGTGCCGGGGCACACTGACATCGTAGACCTTGACCGGGTTCTTCGGATCCGCCGGAGCCTTGAGGAGGGCGGCCAGAACCTTGGCCTTGAGCTCCTTCTCCGAGGCGTTGCCCCACACGATGGTCTGGCCGTCCACAAGCTTCAGCTCCACGGCATCCACCGATTGCGCGGATGCGTTGGACAACTTCGCCAGCACATCCGGCGGCAGGGCCCCCAGGACCGCCGCGGTAGCGCGGAACAGGTCCTGGCCGATCGCCCCGGCGCCGCCGTCAATCACCGGCAGCGACGCGGACGTCGGGTCGTCGGTGGTTGCCAGCTGGACGCCGTCGACGTCGACCAACTCGTACTTCTCCCCCTGCTTCACCAAGGCAACCGGCACGCGTTCATGCACGGCCACGTCGAGCGTTGATGGCGGCCGGGCCTCCACAGATACGGATTTGACCTGGACCAGGGAGCCGAGCAGGCCGCGAACATCGTCCTCACCGATCTGCGGCAGGGGCTTGCCGCGCAGCGGTTCGAGTGCAGCCTGCACCTGGGCTGGGGTGAGCAGCCGGGTGCCCGTGACCGAAATAGTCTGCAGGGCCAGGACAGGAGAATAAACCGCGGCGGCCAGGAGCCCGGCCACCACCACAAACACCGTTACGACGGCGAGGATGACCTTCTTCCTGCGGCGCCGTCCCTTGGGTTCGGGAAATGCCAGGACCGTCGCACCTGAAGGTTTTTCCTCCCGCACGGGTTTCGGGGCCGGCGGTTCCGGGACGCTGCGCGAGGCTGTGATGACGTCGCCGCGGGCGGCATCGCCGACGACTTCCGCAGCAGCGTTCGGGGATCGGTTGCCGTTCTCCGCCGTGGGAGCTGGCCGGGCGTCCCGCTTGGGCGGTGAGTACGTGGGGCGGCGGGAGCTAGGCACGCAGCGCCTCCACAATCCGGGGGCCGTAGGCTGTCACGTCACCGGCGCCCACTGTGAGGACAACGTCTCCGTCCACCGCGGCTTCAGCCAGGGACCTGACGGCGTCCTCGGACCCAACCAGCCGGCCGCCGCCCGTGAGGTGGTCGGCGATCAACTGGCTGGTAACACCGGGAATAGGGTCTTCCCTGGCAGGGTAGATGTCCAGGACAAGTGCGGTATCGGCGAGATTGAGGGCTTCGGCGAACTCTGCGGCGAACTCCCGGGTCCGCGAAAACAGGTGCGGCTGGAAAAGGACGTGCACGTTGTGGTCCCCTGCTACAGAGCGGGCTGCGGTAAGGGCTGCCCGGACCTCGGTGGGGTGGTGCGCGTAGTCATCGAAAACCCGCACGCCCCGTACCGTGCCCTTGAGTTCAAAGCGGCGGGACGCACCGGAGAAATGCGCCAGGCCGTCGGCCGCCGTCGCTGGATCCACGCCGAGTTCGAGGGCAACGGCAAAGGCAGCCGCCGCGTTCAGGGCGTTGTGGCGTCCGGGAACCTGCAGCGACAACCCATAGCGCGCACCATCCCTGGTTGACACAGCCACTTGTCCGGGGCCGCCGTCGTCAAGCCTGATATCTGACGCTTCGCTGGCGCCATACAGGAGCACCCGGGTGTTGCCCCGCGCCTTGGTGCGCTCGGCGAGTGCCAGCGCGCCGGCGTCGTCAGCGCAGGCCACCAGCAGGCCGTCCGCGGGGAGCAAAGCGGTAAACCGGTCGAAGGACTGGTAAACCGCTTCCGCCGTGCCGTAGTAGTCGAGATGGTCGGGCTCCACGTTGGTGACGACCTCGATGCGCGGCCGGTAGTTCAGGAAGGAACCATCGGATTCATCTGCCTCGGCCACGAAGATCCCGGTGGAACCGTGGGCGGCGTTTACCCCGATCGCCGGGATGTTGGCGCCCACGGCAAAGGAAGGATCAAGTCCTGCCGCACGCAGCAGCACGGTGATCATCGACGTCGTAGTGGACTTGCCGTGTGTTCCGGCCACCGTCACCACCGTGTCATCGCCCATGGTTGCTGCCAGCGCCTGGGACCGGTGCAGCACAGGCAGGCCGGCCTCCCGCGCTGCCGCCAACTCTGGGTTGTCCTCCCTAATAGCCGATCCGGCAACGATGGTCTGCGCGTCCGCCAAGTTGACGGCCGCGTAGCCAACAGCGATGCGGGCGCCGGCCGCGGCGAGGTCGGCCATGACCGGCAGGTCCTTCGCGTCCGACCCGCTGACCGGAACACCGCGGGCCACCATGATGCGGGCTACGGCGGACATGCCTACTCCGCCGATGCCGATGAAGTGCACCTTTCCCAGCGACTCAAGGCGGGGGGCGTTATGGGGACTCATGCAGATACCGCTTCCAGGACAAGACCAGCCATGCGCTGGTCGGCATTTCGGATACCGAGCCGGTAGGACTTGGCTTCCATTTCGGCGAGCCTCGCTTTATCGGCGATCAGCGGAATCAGCTCACGCTCAACCCATTCCGGGGTGAAATCCCGGTCCGCCACCAGCAGTGCTCCCCCAGCGGCCACCAGGCCCGCAGCATTGAGCGCCTGTTCACCGTTCCCAATGGGCAGGGGCACCAGGACCGCGGGGACGCCCACCGCTGCGATCTCAGATACGGTCGCAGCCCCCGACCTGGCCAGGAGCAGGTCCGCTGCGGCGTAGGCGAGTTCCATCCCGTCGATGTACTCCACCTGCCGGTAGCCCTTTGCGGCGAGGGGCCGTCCGGCCTGGTCCAGGACGGTTTTGCCGCGTCCGGTGATGTGGAGGGTCTGGATGCCGGCATCAGCCAGCTGCGCGAGCGCTCCCGCGATCGTCCGGTTGATGCTCTTCGCCCCGGATGAACCGCCCGTGACGATCAGGGTGGGTTGCTGGGGATCGAGGCCAAGCGCTTCGCGGGCGGAAGCGCGGGCGGACTTCCGGTCCAGCCCGGAAATCTCCTTCCGCATGGGCATCCCCACGTGCACCGCGTCGCGGAGCGGGGTGCCCTCGAAGGCCACGGCCACCCGGCCGCGCAGGAAGGCTCCCACCCGGTTGGCGAGTCCGGGGCGGGCATTCGCCTCATGGATCACGATTGGCACCCGCCGCTTCCGTGCAGCCAGGTACATGGGCGTGCAGACGTATCCGCCGACCCCCACCAGCACGTCGGCCCCGGCCTGGTCCAGGATGGCGCCGGCCTGCCGCACGGCCCCCGCCAGCCTTCCGGGCAGGCGGAACAGGTCGGCGGAGGGCCTGCGTGGAAAGGGCACACGGTCGATCGTGGCGAGCTCAACGCCTGCGGCCGGAACCAGCCTGGTTTCCATTCCGGAGGGCGTGCCAACGGCCAGGATGGCAGCGTTGGGGGCTTGGCTGCGGATGGCGGCGGCAATGGCAAGCAACGGGCTGATATGGCCGGCTGTTCCGCCGCCCGCCAGGACGATGGAGGGGTTAGTGGTAGTCATCTGGGGTCAGGCACGCTTTCTGGAAATCTTTGGTTGGCTTGTATTCCGTCCTGCCAGGAACGGGAACGTCAGCGTCCTCTTGGGACGCATTGCCGGCGCCATCTGTTCCCGCGCCAGGGAGAGGACCACCCCGACGGCACACAGCGACATCAACAGGGCCGAGCCGCCGTAGGAAATAAAGGGCAACGGCACGCCGATGACAGGCATCAGCCCCGCGACCACGGACATGTTCACGGTCGCCTGGCCCAGTAGCCACACCATGATGGTGCCGGCGAGGACCCGGTGGAACAGGTCCTCCTGGGCTACCACCACGCGGTAGATGGCAGCACCGAGGATGGCGAAAAGAACCAGGACGACGACGGTCCCCACGAGGCCGAGTTCCTCACCAATGATGGCGAAAATGAAGTCGTTGTGGGCTTCGGGGATCCAGCTGTACTTCTGCCGGCTCTGCCCCAGGCCCACCCCCAGCCAGCCTCCGGAAGCAAGGCCGTACATGCCGTTGGTGGACTGGTAGTTCGCGTCGATGCCGTCCGCGCAGGATTGCCCGGTCCACCAGGAGGTGATGCGGCACATGCGGTTGGAGCTGGTGACTGCCATGACTGCCGTGCCTGCAGCTGCAACGAAGCCGGCGATGCCGAAGAGGTACAGCGGAACGCCTGCGAAGAACAGGGCCGCTGCGACGATCATCATGATGATCATCGCAGTGCCAAGGTCGTTGCCCACCAGGATGAGGATAATGACGACGGCCGCCATGGGCACGGCAGGGACCAACACGTGCTGCCACCTGCCAAGCAGCTTCCCTTTCCGTGCAAGCACCGTCGCAAGCCACAGGGCGAGTGCCAGTTTGGCCGCCTCTGATGGCTGGAAGGTAATGCCGCCCACGTCGATCCAGTTCCGGTTGCCGTTGATCTCGGCGCCTACCACCTGCACCAGGGCGAGGAGCACCACGGCACCCGCGACGGCGGGCCACGCGAGCCGCTTCAGCCATACCACGTTGATGCGCGAGAGCACGAACATGGTGGAAATCCCGATGGCTGCGAATACTCCCTGTTTCAGGGCATCCCCATATGGGGACTTGCCGGCGGCGATTGATTCAACACTTGATGCGGAGAGGACCATCATGATTCCGATGGCCGTCAGGGCCAGCGTGGCGCCAAGGATGAGGTAGTAGGTCGAGCCGCTCCGGGACTTTCCCGTGCCCTCAAGCGCCGACCAGAAGCGGCGGTACAGCGTGCGTAGCCAGGCGCCGGCAGCAGGCCGGCGGCCGGCCGTGGCCGTGGAGCCGGGGCGCATCCTGCCGCTCATGGGCCACGTGGGCGTGCTGGCCATTGTTACTCCTCGCCGGTCTGGGCCTGCCCTTCCACCAGCTCTCGGACAGCGTCGATAAAAGCACCACCACGGTGAGCATAGGAAGAGAACTGATCCATGGAAGCAGCTGCCGGAGCCATCAGGACGGTGTCGCCGGATTCGGCAACCCGTGCTGCTGACGCCACGGCCCAGGACATCACCTGTTCTCCATTGCCGGAGGGACCGGCAGTGGTCCCACCGGACGCCGGAGCAGTCTGCACCTTTTCAGTGTCACCTGCCTCCGGTTCGATCACGGGGACATCGGGCGCGTGTCGCTTGAGGGCTTCACGCAGTAGCGCGGTGTCCGTTCCTATCAGCACCACGGCCTTGAACCGTGCCGCGTGCTCCCTCACCAGGTCGTCGTAGCTCACGCCTTTGGACAGGCCGCCGGCAATCCAGACCACGTTGTTGAAGGCCGACAGGGAGGCAGAAGCTGCGTGGGGGTTGGTGGCCTTGGAGTCGTTCACCCAGAGGACACCGTTCAGGCGGGCCACCGGCTGGATCCGGTGGTCTCCGGGTACGTAGTCCAGGATGCCCTGGCGCACAGCCTTCGCGTCCACGCCGTAAGCGCGCACCAGGCCTGCGGCGGCCAGGGCGTTGGCCACCATATGGCGCGGTGCAAGCGGCCCGAGGTCTGCCATCGAGGCCAGTTCGGCAGCGCTGTTCCTGCGCTCCTCGATGAAAGCGCGGTCCACCAGCAGCCCTTCCACCACTCCAAGCATGCTGATGGCCGGCGTGACGGTAGTGAAGCCGACCGCCCGGCAGCCCTCCACGACGTCGGCCTCTTCCACCATGCGTTCGGTTTCCACCTGCTCGGCGTTGTAGATGCAGGCCTTCTGCGTCCGTTCGTAGACTTTGGCCTTGTCAGCCAGGTACGAATCGTAGGAGCCGTGCCAGTCCACGTGGTCCTCGGCCACATTGAGGCACACACTGGCGACGGGCGAGACGGATTCAGCCCAGTGCAGCTGAAAGCTGGAGAGTTCGACCGCGAAGACGTCGTACTCCACCGGGTCGCGAAGGGCGTCCAGGATGGGAGTCCCCACGTTGCCCACGGCGATGGCTTTAAGTCCGGCGGCACGCAGCATCGATTCGGTCAGTCCCACCGTGGTGGTCTTGCCGTTCGTACCTGTGATGGCCAGCCAGTCTGCCGTCTTCCGGCCTTCCCGGATCCGCACGCGCCAGGCCAGTTCGACGTCGCCCCAGACCGGGATATGCGCACGTGCGGCTGCTGCCAGCAGGGCCTGGTCCGGGCGCCATCCCGGCGAGGTAACGATCAGTTCAGGGAGTTCGCCGTCGATGCGCGGGATATGGGTGACCGCGTCCGGGCCCAGCAGCACGTCCGCGGCGCCAACGATCTTCAAGGTGTCGGCGTGTGCCCGCGCTTTTTCGCTGGTGGCCGCATCAACCACCACGACGCGTGCGCCGAGTTCGATCAGGGTGTCTGCCGCGGCGAAGCCCGAAACACCGATTCCGGTGACGACGACGCGCAGGCCGGCCCAGTCGGAGTCCCAGGAGACGAGGTTTTCCAGGCGGTGGGAAACGGTCACAGCAGTACAACCCATTCAGCATAGAAGATGCCCAGTCCCACGGCGACGAAAAGTCCACCGAGGATCCAGAACCGGACCACGACGGTGACTTCCGCCCATCCCTTCAGTTCGAAGTGGTGCTGCAGGGGCGCCATCTTGAACACGCGTTTTCCACCGGTTGCCTTGAAGTAGCCAACCTGGATGATGACGGACAGGGTGATCAGCACAAAAAGGCCGCCCACGATGCCCAGCAACAGTTCGGTGCGGGACAGGATGGCGAAACCAGCCACCGCCCCGCCAATGGCGAGCGAGCCGGTGTCGCCCATGAAGATCTTGGCCGGCGAGGTGTTCCACCACAGGAACCCCACCAGCGCCGCGCTCAGGATGGCAGCAAGGAGGGCGAGGTCCAGCGGGTCCCTGACGAGGTAGCAGCCGCTGCCGGCCTCACGCGGGGAACCGCAGGCCTGGTTGCTCTGCCATATGCCCATCAGGGTATACGCGCCGAAGACCATGATTGAGGCGCCGGCGGCAAGGCCGTCAAGGCCGTCGGTGAGGTTGACGCCGTTAGTGGCCGCGGTGACGATCAGGTTGGACCAGATGACGAACAGGATGGCGCCAAGGACGGTGCCGCCGAAGGCCAGGTCAAGCCACGGCAGGTCCCGCACCAGGGAGATTTTCGTTGACGCCGGGGTCAGTCCAGCATCATTGGGGAAGTTCAAGGCAAGGATGGCGAAGATGATGCCAACAGAGGCCTGCAGGATGAGCTTGGCCTTCGCGTTGAGGCCCAGGCTCCGCTGGCGTGAGATTTTGATGAAGTCATCGAGGAAGCCCACCAGGCCCATGCCCACCATGAGGAACAGCAGGATGAGCGCCGATGCGGAAGGTCCGGGCGAGTCCGGGTTCATCATCAGCATGATGAGGTGGGTGAGCCCGTAGCTCAGCAGCACGGCCGCAACAACAACGGTCCCGCCCATAGTAGGCGTCCCCCGCTTGGTGTGGTGCGATGTTGGGCCGTCATCACGGATGAACTGCCCGTAGCCGCGATGTACCAGGAGGCGGATGAAAAGCGGGGTGCCCACCAATGCACAGAGCAGGGCCAGGCCTGCGCCGATCAACAGAGCAATCACAGCAGAGTGCTCCTTTCGTCGGCAGGGGTCGGGACTGGGGGTAATGCTATCCGATCGCCCAAATGGCGAAGTCCAACGCTGTTGGAAGACTTGAACAGCACCAGGTCCCCGGGTTCGAGTTCTGCATCCAGGATGCCGTAGGCCTCATCCACCGTTTCCGCGAAGAGGCATTCGTCGCCCCAGGAGCCTTCCTGGACGGCGGAGACATAGAGGGCACGGGCCTCGCGGCCCACTACCAGCAACCGGGAGATGTTCAGCCGGACCACCTGGGTTCCCACGGCAGTGTGCTCGCGGATGGAATCGTCGCCGAGTTCCAGCATGGCTCCCAGGACTGCCCAGGTACGGCGGCCCCGCCCAAGGTCGGCCAGGGTCCGAAGGGCGGCGCGCATGGATTCAGGGTTGGCGTTGTAGGCATCGTTGATGATGGTGACGCCGTCCGGACGTTCAGTGCGTTCCATCCGCCAGCGGCTTGCCGCAGCCTGGTTGCTCAGTGATGCGGCGATGTCGTCGCCCGGCACTCCTGCGGCCCACGCGGCTGCTGCAGCTGCCAGGAGGTTACCCGCATGGTGCGCTCCGATGAGCCGGCTGCTCACATGGCGCGGAGCTGAGCCGTCGGGGAGGAGGAGGTCGAATTCGGGGCAGCCAGCGGCGTTGGTGTCGGCGTTCAGTGCCTGCACCTGGGCGTCGGGGCGTCCTTCCGCGGAGAAGCCGAGGACTGCAGCCGTGGTCCGGCTGCGCATGGCGGCAACGCGTTCGTCGTCGAGATTGATGATCGCGGTTCCCTGGGCGGTCAGGCCTTCCACCATCTCGCCCTTGGCCAGCGCGATGTTCTCCACTCCCCCGAACTCGCCGGCATGGGCGGTGCCTACTGCCAGGACCACTCCGATGTCCGGCTTGACCATCTCGGCGAGGTAGCGGATGTGCCCGATGCCGGTGGCCCCCATTTCAATGACCAGGTAGCGGGTGTCGGTGCCTGCACGGAAGACCGTGAGCGGTACGCCCACCTCACCGTTGTAGGAGCCCTGGGGCGCCACGGTGTTGCCCTGCGTGGAAAGGATTCCGGCGAGCAGGTCCTTGGTGGTGGTTTTGCCGGCGGAACCGGTGATGCCGACGACAGTCAGCTGGCTTCCGGTTTCTGCCCGGGCAGCGCGGATGCGGCGCACGGCTTCGGCCGCGAGGTCCCCCATGGCCAGGACTGCGTCGGCAACCACGATCGAAGGGTAGGCGGTGCCGTCCGGTGCTGCAACGGGACGCTCCACGAGGGCCAGGACGGCACCCGCCGCAAATGCGGCACCAACAAAGTCATGGCCATCGGCAAGCTCGCCGGGCTTTGCGACGTAAAGCGAACCCTGGGTGGCTTCGCGTGAATCCGTCACCACCGAGAGGGGCGTCAGTCCGGGATCGGCGTCCAGGCGCCCGCTGGTGATTTCGGCGATTTCCGCCGCAGTAAATGCAATCATCTCGGTCTAGGACTCTATCCGGTCGGCTGGGAGAACGTTGAATCCCCTGGCTGTCAAGGCGGTGCGCAGTTCCACCCGGTCGTCCAGGGCAAGGTTGACGCCCTTCACTTCCTGCCACACCTCATGGCCGCGGCCGGCCACCAGGATCGTGTCCTGCGGCCGGGCCAAGGCAACTGCGCGGCGGATCGCTTCGTCGCGCGGGAAAACCTCCAGCAGCTCCGCCGCCAGGGATTCCTCCTCGATGGCACGCCGGGCGCCCGCCAGGACGTCCGCGCGGATTGCTGCCGCGTCTTCGTCGTGCGGGTCGTCGTCGGTGATGATCACGGTGTCGGCAAGCCGGGCAGCGATGGCTCCCATCGCCGGCCGCTTGCCCTGGTCCCGCTGCCCGGTGGCCCCGAAGACCACGATCAGCCGGGAGCCCGGTTCGGCCGATCGGACGGCTTCCAAGGCCCGGGCCAGGGCGTCGGTGTTGTGGGCGAAGTCCACCACGGCGGCAGGTTGCCGCGCAATCAGTTGCATGCGTCCGGGTACGGCCACCGTGAAGGGGTCTGCGCTGTCCAGCGCCGCCTGGAGGTCACCCGGTTCAACTCCTGCAGCGAGCACCATGAGCGCCGCCAGGGCGGCGTTGGCCACATTGAAGCTGCCGGGCAGCCCGGTGTGGATGTTCAGGACTTCGCCGCCGGGTCCGGCCAGCGTAAAGCGGGTGCCGAGGCCCTGCGGTAACGACCCGGTGACCGTCCAGTCGGCCGGGGTGTGCCCGCTGGTGCTGAGCGTGGTGATGGGCACCGCGCTGCCGCCGGCCAGGCGTTGGCCCCACTCGTCGTCGACCGTGACTACGGCCCTCCGGGCGCGCCCGGGCGTAAAGAGCTCCGCCTTTGTGGCGAAGTACTCCTCCATGGTGTTGTGCAGGTCCAGATGGTCCTGGGTGAGGTTGGTGAAACCGGCGACGTCGAACAGCAGCCCGTCAACCCGCTGGTAGGAAATGGCGTGGGAGGAAACCTCCATGGCTGCGGCGTCCAGCCCGCGCTCCTTCATCAGGGCGAGCAGCCCATGGACCTCGGGGGACTCGGGCGTGGTGAGGAGGCTGGGGATGGGGTCCGCACCGGCGAGGATCTCAATGGTCCCGATCAGGCCGGTCTGCTGACCCAGCGCGCGCAGCAGCGAGGTGATGAAGTAGGTGGTGGTGGTCTTCCCGTTGGTCCCGGTGACACCGAAAAGCCGCAACGGGCGGTCGTCCGCCGCCTGGCTCCGGTAGATCATGGCCGACAGTGGTCCCACCTCGTTGCGTGGCCTGTCCACGACGAGCACTGGCACGGGGGTGTCCGCGGACAGGGCAAGCAGGCGCGCCCCGGCGTCGTCAGTGAGAACGGCAGCCGCGCCCGCGGCGACCGCATCAGTCACGAAGTCCGCCCCGTGCCTGCTGGCGCCGGGAAGGGCGACATACAGATCCCCGGGCTCAACCGTCCGGGAGTTTATGGAGATGCCGGTTATTTCCACGCCGGCCCCCGGAGCGGGGACGGCTACGCCCAGGGCCTGCCCGACGGCGGACAGCGGCACGGGCGCCACGTCGGCGGGCCTGAAGCGGCCGGGGTTTTGGTTCCGGGCAGCGTCGCTTCCGGGCGTGGGTAATTCTGGCAAGGGGCTCTCCGATGGTGCTAGTGCATGCCCGGCCTGGTTGGCGCCGGGCACTGTGGTGCGCTGGATGCTGCTGGTACTTCCGGCGTGGCGCGCGGCTACTTGGCGTACTGCGGCAACCTGACCGGCTCGCCGGTCGAAGGCTGGACGTTGTAGGTCCGCAGCGTCTGGCTCATGACCGACCGGAATACCGGCCCGTTGGTGATGCCGTAAATGCTGCCCTTCGGCCGCTGGAGCACCACCTCCACAATAAACCGCGGATCATCCATCGGCGCCATTCCCACGATGGAGGCCGTGTAGCCGCAGTAGCCCGGCTTGCCGTCGTCGCAGGGTGATTCCGACGTACCGGTCTTGGCTCCCACCCGGTAGCCATCGATGCCCGCGTCCTTGATTTCACCCTCGGTGACGGCGCTTTCCAGGATGTCCTTGACCTGGTGGGCCGTGTTGTCGGAGACAACCCGCCGCGATGGCTGGGCCGGCACTTTCTCCTCCGTCCCGTCGGGGGAAATGTAGGAGTCAATCAAGCGTGGCTGCAGCATGACCCCGTCGTTGGCGATGGTTTGGTAGGCCCGGACGGTCTGGAGGGTGGACTGGGACACCCCTTGGCCGAAGAGCACGGTGTACTGCTGCCGCCCGTCCCACTGGTCAGGGGGCGACAGGATGCCTGAAGCCGTCGCGGGAAGTCCAATGTCCGGCGCCTCGCCGATTCCGAACTTCTTCAGCCAGTCGTAACGCTGTTCCTTGCTCAGACGCTGTCCGGCCATCACCGTTCCGGTGTTCATGGAGTATCCGATGATGCCCGCCAGCGTCCGTTCCTCGGTCCCGTGGGTGAACGCGTCGCTGAAAGTCTGGCCGTCCACCGTGTAAGTCGGCGGAATGGTGAATTTGTCCAGGGGGCTGGCAAGGCCTTCATCGATGACCGACGCCGCCGTTATCATTTTTTCCACGGATCCTGGTTCGTAGGCTGCGGTGACCGAGCGGGTGCCGCGGTCCTTCGCTGCGACCAGTCCGGGGTTGTTGGGGTCCGGTGCGTTGGTGTCCGCCAAAGCCAGGAGGTTTCCCGTTTTGGCGTCCATCACAATGATGACGCCCCATTCGGCGCTGAGTTTGTCCGTCTGGCTCTGGATGGCCTGCTGCGCGAAATACTGAAGATCGGAATTAAGGGTGAGCTTGACGTCCTTGCCGTTCTGCGGCGGGGTCAACTCGTCGAGGCCCACGGGAATGCGTAGCCCATCGGCGCCTATCTCAAAGACGCGCTTGCCGTCCTTGCCCTTCAGCTGGTCGTCCTGGGTCTGCTCGATGCCGGCCAGCCCAGTGGTCCCGTCCTGCAGGAAGCCCACCACTCCCCCGGCGACAGCACCGTTCGGGTATACCCGCTTGCTGACGCCTTCGGCGACGATGCCGGGCACCTGCAGCTTGGAGATGCGGTCCTCGACGTCCGGTTTCACGTCCTTGGCCACGATGAAGTAAGGCTGCTCGCCGGTTACGGCGTTCCGGACAGCATTGGTGTCCATGCCGAGCGCGGCGGCAAGTTCCGTGATGGCCTGGTCGCGGCTCACGTCCACCAGCTTGTCGTGGCCGTCAGCCTGCGGTTCATACCGCTTGTAGGAGTCGGTCTTGGTATTGACCCGCTGGTCGACGACGATGTCGTAGCGGATCACGCTGTTGGCCAGGACGGTCCCGCGTGAGTCAAGGATGCTGCCGCGCTCCGCCGGCAGGACTGCAGACGTCATCCGGCTGTTCAGGGCGGCTTCCGCCATGCCTCCGACATCCAGCCCCTGGACCAGGAAGAGCTTTCCGCCCACTACCAGCAGGAGCGTGAGCATGACGCCCAGTCCCAGGCGCAAGCGCTTCGTGGCGTTAGGTGCCTTGCTGTTTCCTGACTTGCCGGTCGTCTCCGCCACCGTGATATTCCTTGCTGCTCGACGCTGGTGCGTGTCCTGCCTGTGGTCTACTGACCCGGGGCCTTCTGCTTGGGTGCCGGTACGGAACCGCCGTGAAGCTCGGGGGCCGGAGCCGCCGCTGGGGCAGCGGCCTTGTCAGCGGCCGCCTTCTGTGCAGCAGCGGCCTTATCGGCGGCCGCCTGCGCAGCGTTGGCAGGGCCGGTCGCGGGAGAAGCATTGCCTGCGGCCGAAGTGGCGGCCTTGTCCGCAGCGGCACTCGTGGACGCCGGCGGCACGTTGAGCTGGCCTGCAACCGCAGGTGACGGGATGACGGCTCCCGGTGCTGCGCCCTTGACTGCAGGGACGGCCTTTCCGGTCACCGACAGCGTGGACAGGTCGATCTGGCCCTTAACCGCGGACGGCACCATGCCCAGCTCGGTGGCCTTGGCCGCCAGGTTCTGCGGAGCCTGGAAGTTCTGCACCTGCTGGGTGAGGTCCTGGTTGGTCTTGGTCAGGCTGCTCTGTTTGGCGCGCAGCTCGACCAGCTGGTACTGCGAGGTGGACACCGAGATATTGAGGACCAGCACCGCAACCAATGCCACCGCAAGCATGCCAAAGCACAGCACCACAAAAGGGGCGCGGCGCTTCCGCGGTGCGGTGCGGACTACGGAGAGCGGTGTACGGCCCTTCCGCGTGCCACCCGGTTCGCCTGCCGGCCTGGGATCGGCCGCCGAACTGCCGGAAACGATGGGAAAGGTCTTGACGGCGGCGGTGCTCATGCAGCTCTCCTGGCTCTGATTCGTTCTGCCGCGCGCAGCCTGGCGGAGGCAGCGCGCGGGTTTTCGGCGATTTCGACGGCGGTGGGCACCTCGGTGCCCTTAGTCAGGGTCTTGAGTTCGGGCTTGTGTTCTTCCAGTTCGACGGGGAACCCGAGCGGAGCGGAAGACTTGGAGCGTGCCTGGAAAACGCTTTTGACGATCTTGTCCTCCAGCGAGTGGTAGGACATGACTACGATCCGGCCGCCGAGGGCCAGGGAATCGACGGCTGCAGGCACTGCCCGTTCCAGGACGTCGAGTTCTTCATTGACTTCGATACGAAGGGCCTGGAAAGTCCGTTTGGCCGGGTGTCCGCCGGACTTTGCAGCAGAAGCGGGGACGACGGCGCGGATTTGCTCCACCAACTCGCCGGTGGTGGTGAATTTTTTGGCGGCACGCGCCGTGACAATCCTGTTGGCGATGCGTCCGGCGAACTTTTCCTCGCCCCACTTGCGGATGATCCGGACGAGGTCCTCTTCGCTGTAGGTGTTCACTACGTCTGCCGCAGTCTGGCCGCGGCTGGTATCCATGCGCATGTCCAGCGGGGCATCGAACGAGTAGGCGAAGCCACGCTCGCGCTCGTCAAGCTGCAGGGAGGAGACGCCGAGATCCATCAGGATCCCGTGCACTTCGGGCACCCCAAGATCTGCCAACACGTCCTGGATTTCGTCGTATACCGCGTGGACGAGGTCGGTCCGGGCGGCGAAAGGAGCCAGGCGCTCCCCTGCGAGGGCAAGCGCTTCCTCGTCACGGTCGATACCGATGAGGTGGAGGTCTGGAAACCTCTGGAGCATAGCTTCGGAGTGCCCTCCCATGCCAAGGGTCGTGTCCACGGCAACAGGCGTCTCGCCACGCAGCCTTGCGGCTTCAAATCCCGGCGCCAACAAATTGATGCACCGGTCGCGGAGGACCGGCACATGGCGTTCGGACGTGGGCTTGGGTCGATCGGTCATGCCTGGTCCTTTCCCGCCGTCGTTGTCACCTGCTGCGCTTCTGGGACCAGATCCCCATCCGCACCTACCGTCCCGCCTGCCTGGCTCCGGGGAAGGTGAGCCAGGTTGGCAGCCGATTGGCCGGCTGGAGATCTCGTCCAAGAAACCCCTGCCGCCCTACTCCGGGATTCAGAGAATGCCCGGAATGGGATCGTCAGTTTCGGAAAAGGCCGTTTCCTTCTCCGCGAGGTATTCATTCCAGGCCTGGGCGTCCCAGATCTCGGCGCGGGTACCGGCGCCGATCACGGCAAGTTCCCTTCCGAGTCCTGCATACTCCCGGAGCGCCGGTGGAATGGTCACACGCCCCTGCTTGTCAGGTACCTCGTCAGAGGCTCCAGAGAGAAATACGCGGATATAGTCACGCGCCTGCTTGGAGGAGATTGGTGCCTCCCGCATCTGCTCGTGGACCCGTGCAAATTCCTTCTCACTGAAGACGTAGATGCAACGTTCCTGGCCCCTTGTGAGCACCAGTCCGCTGGCAAGCTCCTCCCGGAACTTAGCGGGGAGAATGATCCGTCCCTTTTCATCCAGACGCGGCGAGTGAGTGCCCAGAAACACTGGCCCACCGCCTGTCCGCCGTCAGGAACTGCACATCCCCTATGTTGCAACCACCCTCTTATGTCCTCCACATTACTCCACTTTCCACCACAGTCAACGCAAACAGACCCCTGCGCGCCCCTAAATGTGGGAAAAGATGCTGCAAAAAGCGCGAATTTGCCGCGGTGGTGGAAAGTGGAGGACTTTTTGCCATTACGGGCCAACTGGGGAGGGCCACCGAACCCTGCGGGCGGGGCAACTCATTCTTCCGACGGGCTTAAACACGAAAAGACCCGCCGAAGCGGGTCTTTTCGTGCACTTTCCGATTACACGGGGAGCGAAATGGAGGAGCCGGGAACCTGGAGGCGGCGGACGCTTAGGGCTCGCCCCTGCGGCGCTCGTCCCAACGCTCTTCAAGGCTGCTCATGAATGAGCTGCGTTGCTTGCCCGACTTTCCGCCGACGGCCTTGGCTCCCCTTCTTCCGCGGGAACTTCGCAGGGTGGCGAAGTAGACTCCACCGCCCATCACCACGAAGCCCAATACGCCCACGAAGATGTTCTGGAGGGTGACACCGACCAGCAGCAGGAACACGCCGGCAAGTGCACACAGGACTCCAATGACCACATGCCTCGTGGACCATGAACGCCCCGGGTCCGAACCCATTGAGTTCGCAAATTTCGGGTCGTCCTCGTGAAGCTGCTTTTCAAGCTGCTCAAGCAGCTTCTGTTCGTGCTCCGACAGCGGCATCACGACCTCCTTTTGTAGGCCAACGTCCGGGCTGATCCCAGCCACGACTTCTACTCCGTAGAACGCCTGCTGTTGCTGGAAAGTTCCCGCTTTGCCGACGGTGGCCAAAGCAGGTTCCAGCATGCGCCGCGGGAGCGGGAGCATGTCCAAGAGGGTCCGGCAGTAAGTCCATTCACTCGAAAACTATGTATCTCCAAGGATAGATTGTTGAGGGCTGAACTGAAAGACGGCAATGACTTGGGCAAAGGCCTCAGGCGGGCTCGCCCGCACCGTCCCCGGCCCGGTTTTCCGGCTCCATCAGCCGTGCGGGCAGGACGGACTGGTTGCCGAACTTCCGCGTGACCTGGTCCAGCGCCTGTTCCGCAGCCCTCCAGTTCTCATCCCTGCGGTCGATGCTGAGCTGAAGCGATGTCCGGGCCGCTTCCTCAAGCTGCTCCGCCCTTACCCCCACCAGCCGGACGGCCATGGCCCTCGGCCCCAGGGACTCGAGCAGCTGAAGTGCCACTCCGTAGATCAGCTGGGCGCTGTCCACCGGGGTCTGCACCGTCCTGCTGCGTGTGATTGTGGAAAAGTCGGCGAAGCGCAGTTTCAGAGCCACGGTCCGGGCCACCATTCCGGAACTGCGCAGCCGGCTCGCCGTACGGTGCGAAAGCCGCAGCAGTTCGCGGCGAAGAAGCCCGTCGTCGTTGGTGTCCGTCGCAAAGGTCTCTTCTGCCCCAATGCTTTTTTCCAGCCGCACGGGCGTCACCGGACGGGGATCAATGCCCGAGGCAAGGCGGTGCACATGTTCCCCCGCAGCTCCCAACACTCTCTTTAAAGAGGACACGGGGGTGGCTGCCACATCCGCAACTGTCCTGATTCCCATCTTTGCCAAAACCTCCCCGGTCTTGGCGCCCACGCCCCACAGAGCACCCACGGGAAGACTGTGAAGATAGGGCACTGTTTCGTCCGGACCGATCAGCAGGAGTCCGTCGGGCTTGCAGCGGGTGGAGGCAATCTTCGCGACGAACTTGGTTTCCGCGATTCCCACGGACGCGGTGATGCCCAGTTCTGCAGCCACCCGCCGCCGGACCAGCTCCCCAATTCCCCTGGGCGGCCCCAACCGGCGAATGGCACCGGTGACGTCCAGGAAAGCCTCGTCCACACTGAGCGGCTCGACCAGGCCCGTAATAGATTCGAAAATGCCCATCAGCTGCCCGGACACCTCGTAGTACAGCTTGTGTCGGGGCTCAATCACCACTGCCTGCGGGCACATGCGCATCGCAACGGCCATGGGCATGGCAGACTTAACGCCGAAGGCGCGGGCCTCGTATGATCCGGAGAGGACTACCGAACGCTCACCCGGAAAGCCGACGATGACAGGCTTGCCGCGAAGCTCCGGCCGCGTCCGCAGCTCCACGGAAACAAAGAAGGCATCCATGTCCACATGCATGATGCACGTGCGCCGGCCGCCCGTAAGGCGCGCGGCGGATGATTGGTCTATACCTGCGGGCCCCACGACTGCAATCCTATCGGTTTGGCAAGACCCAGCAGGAGGCTGGCTAAACTGGAGGCTGGTTCCGCCAACAACACCAGGAGGAAAGTCTCTGTGACGGCTATTGGAAACTACAAGCCAGCTGGCCTGGCCGCGCTTGCCGCCGTCGTGGCGATGGCTCTGGCCGCATGCAGCCAGACCCCGTCCGGACAGGCAGAGCCATCCCAGCCGGCGTCCGTCGCCGCCACCCAATCCACGCTCACGGCATCCCCAAGCCCCTCGGCATCACCCAACACGTCAGCAACCGTGGGCGCCGTGGTGGAAGGCTTTCCGCAGCAGCTCCTCCCCCTGATGACCGGAGCAACTGTGGTTTCCAGCAGCTTTGACAAAGCCTCAGCGCCGGCTACGGCCGCACTCGTGGGGACGGTCAAGGCCCCCACAGCCTCCGTCATCGACTTCTACACCAAAACCTTGGAAGGGGAAGGCTTCAAAGCCGTTCCCGGTGACAAGGTAGGGACAGTGGCCTCCAAGGATTTCGTCCGCGGAAACACCGAGACCGTTAACCTTTCCGTGGTTGAAACGGACGGCGTGGCCACCTTCACCATTGGCGCCAATGTGGCAGCTGAGTCAGCCAAGTGACGGCCGCCGAGCAACTGCGCAATGAACAAGCAGACTTCGTAGCGGGGGTGGCCGGCGAGCTGACCGGCTTCCTGACTACGCGGCAGTCCCTGATGGCCGGCATTTCCCCGGACATCGAACCCATCATGGGCTCTATCTCCAACCTGGTCACCGGCGGAAAGCGCCTCCGTGCCCTGATGTGCTACTGGGGCTGGCGCGGTGCCGGCGGCGGGGCGGGGGCAAGCGAAGTGGTCACTGCCGGTGCCGCGCTCGAGCTGTTCCAGGCTGCAGCACTCATCCATGACGACATCATCGACCGTTCAGACACCAGGCGGGGCGGTCCAAGCGTGCACCGCAGGTTCACCCAGCTGCACACCTCCCAAGGATGGGCGCTGGACAGCGAACGGTTCGGGCAGGCCGCCGCCATCCTCGCCGGCGATCTGTGCCTGTCCTTCAGCGAGGAAGCCTTTACCGACATCGGTGAACGGGCTGCGTCGGGAAGCAGGGCGCGGCTGATATTCAACCTCATGCGTGCCGAAGTCATGGCCGGCCAGTATCTGGACATCCTCGAAGAAGTGGCCGGCCCGGTCCGGGACCGGGCCGGTGCCGTCAGCAGGGCACAATCCATCATCCGCTTCAAGAGCGCAAAGTACTCCACTGAGCACCCCCTGGCTTTGGGCGGCGCCCTCGCCGGCGCTTCGAATGATCTGCTCCGCGGCTACTCGGCATTCGCCCTTCCGCTCGGCGAAGCCTTCCAGCTCCGCGATGACGTCCTCGGCGTCTTTGGTGATCCCCTGACAACCGGCAAGCCGGCCGGCGATGACCTGAGGGAAGGAAAGCGCACCGTACTGGTGGCCCTTGCCCTGGACCAGGCCTCACCGGAAGAATCTGCATTCATTGATGCCCGTCTGGGCAGCCCCGCCCTGTCCCAGGCTGACATCCTTGAGATCCGGCGCATTATCGAGGATTCGGGAGCCCTGCAGGCCACCGAGGTGCTTATCGGTGAATTCGGCGCTGCCGCGTTCGATGCGCTTGAAGGACTTCCTTTGGACGAGCTGCCAAAGACAGCTCTTAAGCGGCTGGCCGAAGCGACGGTCAGCCGCACCTCCTGAGAGCGGGCGGTTCACCAGGCCAGTGTTTGGGCCCTTCGCCGAATTTCGGTCTTGCGGCCTTCCCGCAGGGCGTCGATGGGGCGCCCGCGCAGGGACTCGTCTGGCGTGAACAGCCACACAATCAGGTCCTCATCCGAATAGCCCGCATCCGCGAGCACCACGATTGTCCCCTTGAGACTGTCCACAATCTGGCCGTCCTGGATGAATTCCGCAGGAACCGACCGGATTTTCCGTTCCCCCACCCTTAGGGCCGCCAAGGCACGTTCGTCGATAAGGCTATGCACTTTGGTGACTGAAACATCCAATAAACGGGCGACGTCGGGCAGCGGCAACCACTCACCCACCAGGTTTTCTACATTATTCACGGATCAAGGGTGCCACGCTCGCCGTCCCGGCGCCTAGCCGGGGTAATTCAACCGGGCTCCGACCTGCAGACACTCCCGGAAAGAGGTCATTACAGGGAATCCCAAAATTCTTGTGCTAATCGCAAATTCGTGAGAGATTCTCATTGATCACAGTTGTAACACGAATAACTTAAGTCACAGTAGTATCAAGAACGACAGCGGCATCCCCGTCCGCTCCGCACCCGCAGTTGAGAAGAGGATCTTTTCCGATGACGATGTCCCGCTCGCCCAAGCAGCCCCCCAAGCCGAGTCTGCCGATGATCGCCGCCACCACCGCGGCGCTGCCAGCGGTCGTTATGTCCTCCCTCGCCCTGGCCCAGCCCGCCCTGGCGGCCCAGCCGGCGCGGAGCATTCCCAGCAGCCTGGCAGCGGCAATGAAAGCCCAAGCCGCTGCTGAGGCGGCGGGCGCAGTAATACCTGCCGCCTTCGTCTCAACGACTATTCCCGCAGCCTTCCAGCCGGCGCAGCCGGCTGCGCCGGCTGAATACACAATTGTCCGTGGTGATACCGTGAGCGCGATTGCGGGCCGTTTCGGCCTGGACACCGGGGAGATCCTCAAGCTGAACAACCTGCAGTCGAACACCATCATCTACCCGGGACAGAAGCTCAAGCTCTCCGGCTCGCCCGCGCCCGCGGCCCCTGCTCCGGCGCCCGCCCCGGCAGCGCCGGCTCCGGCGCCCTCAGGCGGTGCAAGCTATACCGTGAAGCCCGGCGACACCCTGGGCGCCATCGCGGCAAGGCACAACGTGTCACTTTCGGACGTCTTTGCGTGGAACAACCTCTCGATGCGTTCCATCATCTATCCGGGACAGAAGATCAAGGTAAGCGCCGGCGATTCTGCTCCCGCAGCCCCTGCTCCTGCCCCTGCCCCTGCTGCACCTGCTCCGGCACCCGCCCTGGCAAACACCTCAGCACCGGCGCCCGGCTCCTACACCATCAAAGCCGGTGACACCCTTTCCGCCATTGCATCCCGCAATGGCGTCAAGCTCGCAGACCTGCTGGCGGCCAACAAGCTGAGCATGACGACGATCATCTACCCCGGCAGCAAGCTGGTGATTCCCGGCGGCTCCGCACAGCCTGCTCCGCAGCCGGCAGCAGCGCCGCAGCCGGCAGCAGCTCCCCTGGTGCCCAGTTCCTTCCTCGGTTTCAGCTACCCCGCCGCCGTTGTCAGCTCCGCCAATGCGAACAAGGCACTGCTGAACGCTTCACCTGTTCCCTCACGGGATGAAATGAAGAACATCGTCGCCGACACAGCGCGGCGCATGGGCGTGGACCCCTCGCTGGCCCTGGCGTTCGCGTACCAGGAATCCGGCTTCAACCAGCGGGCCGTCTCACCCGCCAATGCAATCGGCACCATGCAGATCATCCCGAGTTCCGGCCAGTGGGCATCGGACCTGGTGGGACGGAAGCTGAACCTCCTGGATCCTTATGACAACGCCACCGCCGGCGTGGCCATCATCCGCCAGCTTCTGGCAACCAGCAAGGACCAGGACACCGCCCTTGCCGGTTACTACCAGGGCCAGTACTCGGTCAGCAAGTACGGCATGTACGACGACACCAAGGCATACGTCGCCGCCATCAAGGCCCACCAGAAGAACTTCAGATAGGCCTCTTCCACTGGCCACGCCAGTGCGGCGGGTCCGAACCGTTACCGGTTCGGACCCGTTTTCGTTTCGGACGCGTTTTGCTGCGGGATTAGGATCGTAAGGTGCAGGAAGACGTGTCAGACCCAGTTGCAGGGACGCTGGTGGACAGCCGCTATGCAGTCACTTCCAGGCTCGCCCGAGGCGGCATGTCCACCGTCTACCTCGCCGTGGACCAGAGACTGGACCGGGAGGTGGCGCTCAAAGTGCTCCACCCGCACCTTGCTTCCGATGAAAGCTTTCTCGACAGGCTGGGCCGGGAAGCAAAGGCGGCCGCGCGCCTTTCACATCCGCACGTGGTGGGCGTCCTGGACCAGGGCCACGACGGAAACACCGCGTACCTGGTTATGGAGTACATCAAGGGCCATACGCTTCGGGACCTGCTCAGGGACAGGGGTGCGCTGACTCCCCGACTGGCCCTGGCATTGATCGACCCCGTGGTGGAGGGCCTGGGCGCTGCCCACGCAGCCGGCTTCATCCACCGTGACGTGAAGCCCGAAAACGTCCTGATCGCCGATGACGGCAGGATCAAGATTGGCGACTTTGGACTGGCCAGGGCGGTCACCAGCTCAACCAGCACCGGGGCCCTGCTTGGAACTGTGGCCTATATCTCGCCGGAGCTCGTCCTGGGCAAGCCGGCGGACGCCCGCAGCGACGTCTACTCCGTGGGCATCATGCTGTACGAGATGCTCACAGGCCGGCAACCGTTCGAGGGCGAGGTGCCCATCCAGGTGGCTTACCAGCATGTCAACGGCACCGTGGGACCGCCGTCGCTGCTGGTGCCCGGGCTGGCCGGGGAGGTGGACGAACTGGTGCAGTGGTGTACCGCCAATGACCCGGAGAACCGGCCTGTTGACGGGAATGCGCTGCTCCAGGAACTCCGGCACATCCGGACGAACCTCACCGATGCGGAACTGGACCTGCAACCACCTGCAGCAGCGGCCGCCGCACGCCAGCACCAGACGGAGGTCCTGGCCCGGGCCAGCCATCCAACCACCGTACTGCCACCGGGGCGACCGGCGGCGCCCGCGCATCCGCCCGGACAATCCGGGCAGTTACCGGACCGGACCACAGAGGGACATGGGGCGGCCCACGTCCGGTACCAACAGCGTGGCGCTCTGACAGTGCCCGACGACGACGAGGCCGACGGCGGCTGGTCTCCCCCGCCGCCGCGGCTGGGCAAGAGGGCCCAGCGCCGGGCTGACAGGGAAAGCGAAAAGCTCCGCGCCGCGGCCGCGTCCACTCCTGTGCGTACGCTGCGTGAAGGGAACCCGCGGCGCCGAGGCGTCTTCTGGGTCGTGGTCCTCATCGTTGCCGCGCTCCTGGCAACCGGCGCCGGATGGTTCTTCGGCATGGGGCCGGGTGCTGCCGCTGCCGTCCCTGCCGTGGCCAACAAGACCGTGGCACAGGCGCAGCAGTTACTCAGTGGCGCCGGCTTCCACTCCAGCACCAGCGATGTCTTCGACGACGAGGTTCCCACCGGGCTGGTGGTGGGCAGCGATCCCGCCGCGGGGACCGAGATCCGGAAGTTCCAGCCGGTCTCCCTGCTGGTGTCGAAGGGGCCCCAGCTCTTCCCGTTGCCGAAGCTCACCGGCGGCACCCTGGACGCGGCGAAGAAGGCGCTCAACGCGGCGGAGATGGCGCTGGGGACCGTCTCCGAAAGGTTTGACGAGAACGCACCGGCGGGCACCGTCCTGTCCCAGGATCCCGCTCCCGGCACCGCCGCGCGCCATGGCACGCCCGTGGCCCTCGGGGTCTCCAAGGGTCCGCAGCCCATCCCTGTTCCCGAAGTCACCGGAAAGCCCAGGAACGACGCCGTGGCTGCGGTCCAGGCAGCAGGGCTGACAGCTGAGGTAGCTCCGGATGAAGTGTTCGACCGAAACGTCCCTGAAGGCGCCGTCGTCAGCCAGTCCCCTGCCAACGGGACGCTGAACCGGGGTGGAACGGTCACGCTGACCATTTCCAAGGGACCAAGGATGGTCAAGGTCCCCAGCTATATCGGGAAACAAGCGTCAGACGCACGTAAGGCGCTGGAGGCTTTGGGCTTCCAGGTCCGGGTCAACAACATCCTGGGCGGCTTTTTCGGGACGGTCCGGGACCAGTCGCCCGTGGACCGCGAGGTACCGGAGGGGTCGGTCGTCACCATCACGGTGGTATAGCGAAGGGGGTCGGCAGCGCCGGCCCCCTTCGCTCCCGGACCGCTGGCCGGGTGTTTGGATGAAGTCCTAGTGCTTGGTGAGGGCGCCGGCCACCAGGAAGGCCATTTCGAGTGACTGCATATGGTTCAGACGGGGATCGCAGACGGACTCGTAGCGGTCCAGGAAGGCGTCCTGGTCAATCGGGTCCGCGCCGCCCAGGCACTCGGCCACATCGTCGCCGGTCATCTCGACATGCAACCCGCCCGGTACCGTCCCAAGGCCATGGTGCACCTCGAAGAAGCCGCGCACTTCGTCGATGACGTCGTCGAAGTTGCGCGTCTTGTAGCCGTTGGGCGACGTGACTGTGTTGCCGTGCATGGGATCAGTGACCCAGAGTACCTGGGCTCCTGAGGCAGTGACCTTTTCGACGACGGCCGGCAGCTTCTCCCGGATGTTGCCGGCGCCCATGCGCGTGATGAAGGTAAGGCGCCCCGGCTCGCGCTCCGGGTCCAGCTTGTCGATCAGGCGCAGGGCATCATCCCCGGTGGTGGAAGGGCCAAGCTTGACGCCGATGGGGTTTCGAACCCGTGAGAGGAAATCGACGTGGGCGTGGTCCAGTTCCCGGGTGCGCTCCCCGATCCACAGGAAGTGCGCGGAGGTGTCGTACGGGAAGCCAGTACGGGAGTCGATGCGCGTCAGGGCACGTTCGTAGTCCAGCAGCAGTGCCTCATGGCTGGCGAAGAACTCGACGCGCTTCAGGGCTTCAAAATCTGCGCCGCAGGAATCCATGAACTTGATGGCCCGGTCGATGTCACGGGCAAGTGACTCGTAACGCGCGTGGGCCGGGTTCTCCGTGAAGCCCTTGTTCCACTGGTGCACGGACCGCAGGTCGGCGAAACCGCCCTGGGTGAAGGCTCGGATGAGGTTCAGCGTGGAAGCGGAGGTGTGGTAAGCGCGCAGCATCCGGGAAGCGTCGTGGCCCCTCGACTCAGGCGTGAAGTCGTACCCGTTGACAATGTCGCCGCGGTACGCGGGCAAGGTTACGCCGTCCCGGGTTTCTTCGTTGGAGGAACGGGGCTTGGCGAACTGGCCGGCCATGCGGCCCATCTTGATGACGGGCATCGCAGCACCGTAGGTCAGGACTACGGCCATCTGGAGGATCGTCTTGACGCGGGCGCTGATCTTGTCAGCTGTGGCGGCGTCGAAGGTTTCGGCGCAGTCGCCGCCCTGGAGCAGGAATGCCTTGCCCTGGGCGGCGGCGGCCAGCCGCTCGCGCAGCACATCCACTTCACCTGCGAACACCAGGGGCGGAAGGACTGACAGTTCCTTCACGGAAGCCTCAAAAACGTCCTGGTCCTGCCAGCTGGGCTGCTGGGAGATGGGAAGGTCCCGCCAGTTGTCCAGTCCCGGATAGTTGGCGGCTCCGCTCTGTGCGGTGCTGGACAGCGAAAAGGCAGGTTTTGCAGATAGCTCAGTCACCCTCTAAGACTAGCGGCAGGGCGGCAGCGGCGGGCACCGGCCCGTCACGCTCCACGCTCCCGCCGTCACAACCATGGCGGCGGGCAGGAAGTGCCGCTATCCGGCGGCTGTTGTCCCGGCGTCGTCGTCTCCAACCGTGCGCGCGGACGCCGGGCTGCCGTTGGCCGCAGCCTCGTCCTGCACGAACTCGCCCTGGGAGGCCACCGGGGCCGCGAGGGGTTCCGCCGCAGCCTGCCGTTCCCCGGGTTTGCCGGCGAGCCGAAGCTTCACCACGGCCGCGTATTCATCCACGTATTCCTGCCCCGAAAGGCGCATCAGCCGGGCCATGATCTCGTCAGTGACCTTGCGCTGGACCGCCCTGTCCCCGGCCTGGTCCCGGTACTGGCTGAAGTCGAGGGGCTCGCCGAAGATCATCCCGATCCTGCGGATGTTGGGCAGCCGCTTGCCAATGGGCTGGACCTTGTCGGTCCCGATCATGGCAACGGGAATAACGGGCACACCGGCCTGCAGCGCCAGCCTGGCCACGCCCACTTTTCCGCGGTACAGCCGCCCGTCCGGGCTTCGGGTGCCTTCCGGGTAGATGCCGAGCAGGCCCCCGGCGTTGAGCACTTCCATGCCCGCGTTCAGCGACGCGGCTGAGGCGGCGCCACCGGAGCGATCCATGGGGAGCTGGTTGGTAAGGCGGAAGAAGGCCGCCGTCAGCCTGCCCTTGATACCCGTGCCGGTGAAGTACTCCGCCTTCGCCAGGAAGACCACGGGCCGGCGGACCATAAGCGGCATGAAGATCGAATCGGAAAACGACAGGTGGTTGGAGGCGATGATGGCCGCCCCTTGCGCCGGAATATTGTCCAGGCCTTTGACCCACGGCCGAAAAAGCAACTTGATCACCGGACCGAGGAAGATCCTCTTCATGACCCAATAGAACACGTGGTGAACCTCTCCGGAAGGCAGCCCCCAGGCCCGGCATCGGGCGTGGCCAGCGAATCAATGCAACCCTACTCTAGTGAGAATTGACTGGAACAGTGACACGATGGACTCATGACCGAAAGCAGCACTGCGCCCCGTCCTGCCGCTTTCAACCATCCGGGCCACGGAGCCAATGCCCGCATAGGGGTGGCTATCTGCCACGGGTTCACGGGCAGCCCGCTGAGCATCATGCCGTGGGCGCAGCACCTGGCGGACCTGGGGTATGCCGTCTCGGTCCCCCTGTTGCCCGGGCACGGGACCGACTGGCGGCAACTCGCAGCCACGGGCTGGAAAGACTGGTACGGGGCCTACGAGAAGGCATTCCTTGATCTGGCCGGGCGGACGGAGTCCTGCTTCACCGCCGGCCTCTCCATGGGCGGGGCCATCGCGCTGCTGGCGGCAGCACGCCACCCGGCGGCAGGGGTGAGCGTGGTCAATCCGGGCCTGAGCTTCTACGACCGGAGGGTCCGGATCATTGCATTGCTCAAATACCTCCAGCGCACCACCGTCCCGGTCCAGGAGGACCAGACCAACGCGCCGGCAACCAACGATGGCGATTACTCGCTGACTCCACTGGCCGCGGTTCACGAATTGAAGAAGCTGTTCGCCGCCACGGTGCGGAGCCTGCCCCGGGTGGACGCTCCCGTCCAGGTCTTCAAGTCCCGCACCGATGCCGTGGTTCCACCCACGTCCCTTGCGCTCCTTCGAAAGGGGCTGGGCACAAGGATCACCGAAGTGGTGGACCTTGCCGGCAGCGGGCATGTGGCTACTCTGGACGTTGACGCGCCCGCCATCTTTGCCAGGTCGGGGGAATTCGTCGACGCCCACGCCCACCGCACCACCACATTGGAGACGCCATGACGTCCGGCCCTGACCACAGCCCGTTCAGCAGCGCCTTCAGCGGCGAAGGCCACCGCGCCGGCGTGGTCCTTTCCCATGGGTTCACGGGAAGCCCGCACAGCCTTCGTGCCTGG
Organism: Pseudarthrobacter sp. NPDC080039; assembly: GCF_040702335.1. Lineage (NCBI taxonomy): Bacteria > Bacillati > Actinomycetota > Actinomycetes > Micrococcales > Micrococcaceae > Pseudarthrobacter > Pseudarthrobacter sp. NPDC080039. The sequence goes on from NZ_JBFBKY010000017.1 coordinate 58,639, forward strand.
GCGACTGCATTCGCGGGGGCCGGTTTCGCCGTCCGGATGCCGTTGCTGCCCGGCCATGGAACCACATGGCAGGATCTTGCCCGCACGCGGTGGCAGCAGTGGCACGGCGCCCTGGATGCTGCGTTCCTGGAACTTGATGGCGAGTGCGACCACGTCTTCGCGGCCGGACTCAGCATGGGCGGGGCCCTGGCCCTCCGCATCGCCGCTACCCGCCCCGTCGCCGGAGTGGTCCTGGTGAATCCCGGACTGGTGATCGACGATCCCCGGGCGCCGCTGGCAGGAATCCTCAAGCTGGTCCTGAGAAGCACGCCTTCGATCGGCAATGACATCCTGAAAGCCGGCATGGATGAAGGCGCCTACGCGCGCACTCCCGTAGCGGCCGCCCACGAGCTGAACAAAATGTTCAAGGACACAGTCCGGCTCCTTCCCAGGGTCACGGCGCCCGTCCAGGTGTACCGTTCTGCCGTGGACCATGTGGTGTCCGATTCCAGCATGGCCGCCCTGCGGCGCGGGCTGGCAAACGCCCCCCTTGAGGTTGTCCGGCTCGAAAACAGCTACCACGTGGCTACCCTGGACAACGATGCAGACCAGATCTTTGAGGGATCGGTGGAGTTTGTCCGGAGGGTGCTGCGGGACATGCCCGGCGCCCCGACGGGAAGCGGACAGGAGGTCCGCAGTGAACAGGCCTGACTCCGAACAGCCGGACCCGGGTGCCAACCAGGACGACGCCGTGTGGCTGGACCTGGTGGCGCGGCTGGAATCCGACACGGTGGCGATCCGCCCGGATCCACCGGCGGCCGGTCAACAGCGGTCCCCCGCCAACGCCGCGGAGGCCCCCGAAACAACCGGGCCGCCATCCTTCCGGGATTTCGATCCCCTGGGCCTCGCGGGGATGCCGCCGACGGAAATGTCCGCGGCTGACCGCCAGGCGGAGACACACCGCGGGCGGGAAACCGGAGACGGGGGCCAGTCCACTGACCGTCCAAGGGACTATGAACTGGACGACGACGGCGAAGAGTTCGTGCCGGAGGAGCCGCCCAGCCTCGCCGGCACCGCCCCCCTGACCATGCTCGCCTGGCTCGGGGCCGTGGGGGGACCGGTGGCGCTGTTGCTGTCCGCCATGTTTTGGCGTTCGGCACCCGTGCTGGCCATTATCGGCATCGTTGCCGTGTTCGTCCTCGGCGCGGTGTACCTGATCATGAAACTGCCCCAGGAAAAGAACGGGGATGACGACGGCGCACGGGTCTAGCAGGCCAGCCCCCTGTCCGCCGCCGTCACCTGCGGACGCGGCTGCTGACGCGTGAAAGGTCGGCAGCGCCGATAAGGCCGGCGTTGGGACCCAGTGCCGCGAGCTCAATCCCTGCAGCCGGGCGGAAGCCACGGCCGGTCAGGTTCCTGGCAAACGCCTTGCGGGCCGGCTCCACCAGCAGGTCCCCGGCTGAGCAGAGACCGCCGCCGATAACGAACAGACCCGGATCAAGGGCCGCAGCCAGGTTGGCCAGGCCAAGCCCAAGCCATTCGCCGACCTCTTCGATCAGTTCCCGGGAGGCACGGTCGCCGGCCAGGGCGAGTTCGGTCACGATCGCCCCCGTGATGGCTTCCGGGTGCCCATCCACCGCAGCCAGGAGGTCCTGCGCCACGGGCGAGTTGGACCGGGCCAGGAGCCTGGCTTCCCGGCCCAGGGCGTTGCCGGAGGCATACTGCTCCCAGCATCCGCGGTTGCCGCATTCGCACCGGTGGCCGCCCGGCATGATGATCTGGTGGCCGAACTCCCCCGCCACTCCGAACCGGCCGCGCTCCACCCTGCCGTCCATCACCATGGCGCCGCCGATTCCGGTGCCCAGCGTTATGCAGACGAGCCGGTCCTCTCCCTGCCCCGCGCCGAAGCGCCATTCGGCCCAGGCTGCGGCATCGGCGTCGTTTGTCAGGAGCACGGGACGGCGGAGCAGCCGCTGGAGGTTTTCACGCAGCGGTTCGTTGCGCCATGCCAGGTGCGGGCTGAACAGAACGGTTCCCCCGGCAAGGTCCATCCAGCCGGCAGCGCCGATGCCGACGGACCAGATGCGGTGCCCTTGACCCAGTTCCTCCACCAGCTCGACAATGACCTGCTCCACCGCACGGGGGTCCGTTCCCGGGGTGGACCGGCGTGCCTCGCTGAGGATGCGGCCCTCGGCGTCCACCACGCCCGCTGCCACCTTGGTTCCCCCGATGTCTATCCCGATCGCGAGGCCCTTGCGGCCCAGGCGGAGGTGGCCGCCGCCGCCCCCATGAAGCTGGCCGGCGCGGTAGGTGGCCGGACGGAGGCGCCAGGGGGCGGGTCTTTTCAGGGGGCCGGCCTGATCGCCGGACAAGGCTCCGTACATAGTGCACCATTCTAGGCGCGGAGCTGAATTGTCTTGACATATGCGGCCTGCCGGCGCGGGCATTGACGGCTAAGTTACTCGTCAGTAGGTTTATGTACTGCACTGTTCCATCAGGGGTATTAGTCTTTAGGCAACCCCCTGCGCGGGACTTCAGATATCAAAGGAGCTATAGTGCGCGAATTCAGTGTTCCGCCCTTGGTCGTTGTCCCGCCTGAGACGAACATCACCGACCTGGTGCTGCGGCAGGCGGCCAAGCCCAGCGATCCGGCACTGTTTTCACGCCTGGATTCTGCGGGCTCCTGGCGCAACGTGCCGGCCACCGAGTTCCTGGCAGACGTCAAAGCCCTGGCCAAGGGTCTGATCGCCAGCGGAGTAGGGGCCGGGGACCGCGTCGGCATCATGTCCCGGACCCGGTATGAGTGGTCCCTGGTGGACTTCTCCATCTGGTTCGCAGGTGCCGTTTCCGTTCCCATCTACGAGACGTCCTCCCCCTCCCAGGTCGCATGGAACCTGGGCGATTCCGGCGCGGTCGCCGCCTTCGCCGAGTCTGCCCACCACGAGAACGTGATCCGCCAGGCCGTCACTGCCGAGGGACTCGCTGCTGTGCAGCATGTGTGGCAACTCGAAGGCCAGGGTCTGGACAGCCTAAGGGAGGCCGGCCGCCACGTCAGCGACGCAGAACTTGAGTCCCGCCGCAGCGCAGCAGGCCTGCATGACGTGGCCACCATCATCTACACCTCCGGAACCACGGGGCGTCCCAAGGGCTGCGAACTGACCCACGGCAACTTCGTTGAACTCTCGGACAACGCCTTGGCCATCATCGGCGAAATCGTCCACGAGAAGGCCAAGACCATCATGTTCCTGCCGCTGGCCCACGTGTTTGCCCGCTTCATTTCGGTGCTTGCCATGGCCGCCGGCACCACCGTGGCCCACACCCCCGACATCAAGAACCTCCTGGGCGATCTGCAGAGCTACGAGCCGACATTCATCCTCGCCGTGCCAAGGGTTTTCGAAAAGGTCTACAACTCCGCCCTGACCAAAGCCGAGGACGGCGGCAAGGGCGCCATCTTCCATCGGGCAGCCGAAACGGCCATCGCCTTCTCCAGGGCCCGGCAGGAAGGTCGCGTGGGCCTGGGCCTGAAACTCCGGCACGCGCTGTTCGACAGGCTGGTTTACGGGAAACTGCGGGCCGCCATGGGCGGACAGGTCGCCCACGCGGTTTCCGGCGGCGGCCCCCTGGGCGAGCGCTTGGGGCACTTCTTCCAGGGTATTGGAATGCAGGTGCTGGAAGGCTACGGCCTGACGGAGACCACGGCGCCCATTACGGTCAACACCCCGCAGCGGATCAAGATCGGTTCCGTAGGCAAGCCGCTTCCCGGCAATGCCGTAAAGATCGCCGACGACGGTGAGATCCTGGCCAAGGGGGTCTGCGTCATGCGGGGCTACTACGGGCGGGACGACCTCACTGCTGAGGCATTCACCGACGGCTGGTTCCATACGGGGGACATCGGACAACTGGATGAGGAGGGTTTCCTTCGGATTACGGGCCGGAAGAAGGAAATCATTGTCACCGCCGGCGGCAAGAACGTCATTCCGGCTTTGCTTGAAGACCAGATCCGCGCCGACGCCCTGGTATCCCAGGTCCTCGTAGTGGGCGACAACCGGCCCTTTATCGGAGCCCTCGTGACCCTGGACCAGGAGGCATTGCCGGGCTGGCTCCAGCGCCACGGCCTTCCGACAGACACCACACTGGAACAGGCCGCGCAGAACCCTGTGGTCAAGGCAGCAGTGCAGGACCTCATCACGGCGGCCAACACCTCGGTCTCCCAGGCCGAAGCCATCAAGTCCTTCCGCATCGTCCCTGCCGACTTCACGGAAGCATCCGGCCACCTGACCCCCTCCATGAAGGTGAAGCGGGCCCAGGTGATGAAGGACTTCGAAACCGTCATCGAAGAGATGTACTCCGCCCCGCGTCCCTGATACGGCACAACAACGAAAGGGTCCCCCCGTCACGGGAGGACCCTTTCGTTGCGTCTGAACTTCTTACTGCTCGATGACCAGTAGCAGGTCTCCGCCCTGGACCTGCTCGACGGCGGAGATGGCGAGGCGGGAGACCTTGCCGCCAACCGGCGTCGTAATTGATGCTTCCATCTTCATGGCCTCGATGGTTGCCACAGTGTCTCCGGCCTTGACGGTGTCACCCGGCTTGACGGTGACCGTGACGGCACCGGCGAACGGTGCGGCCACCTGGCCGGGCTGGGCCGGATCGGCCTTCTCGGCGGCCTTTACGTTGCTGACCACGGAGCGGTCGCGGACCACCACGGGCCGGGACTGGCCGTTCAGGGTGCACATGACCGTCCGCATGCCCTTTTCGTCCGGTTCCGAGACAGCTTCCAGGGAGGCGATGAGGCGGACGCCGCGCTCGAGCTGGATCTCGTGCTCAGTGCCACGTTGGAGGCCGTAAAGGTAGTCACGCGTGTCCAGCACGGAAATGTTGCCGTACGTCTCCACGCTCTTCAGGTAGTCCCTGGTGGGTCCCTCAAAGAGGAGGCGGTTCAGCGTGTGCTGGCGGGTCTTCGAGTCGGACTTCAACGCCGCGCTGTCCTCGGCGCTGAGTTCGACGTCGCGCACCTTCACGCTCCTGCCCTGCAGGGCCTTGGTGCGGAAGGGCTCGGGCCAGCCTCCGGGAGGATCACCGAGTTCGCCGGACAGGAAACCAATCACGGAGTCGGGGATGTCGTAGTTCTGGGGGTTGGCTTCGAAATCCGCGGGATCGGCGTTGAGGCCCACCAGGTGCAGGGCGAGGTCGCCCACCACCTTGGAGGACGGGGTCACCTTCACCAGGTGGCCCAGGATGCGGTCGGCCGCCGTGTACATGTCCTCGATCGCCTCGAACCGCTCGCCCAGGCCGAGGGCCATGGCCTGCTGGCGCAGGTTGGACAGCTGGCCGCCCGGGATCTCGTGCTTGTACACACGCCCGGTGGGGCCGGGCAGCCCGGACTCGAACGGCGCGTAGACGCGGCGGACGGCTTCCCAGTACGGCTCAAGCGAACTGACGGCGTCCAGGCTGAGGCCGGTATCCCGGGGTGTGTGGGCCAGGGCCGCAACAAGGGCCGACGCCGAGACCTGGCTGGTGGTGCCGGCCAGCGATGCCGCTGCGACGTCCACGGCGTCCACGCCGGCGTCTACAGCTGCCAGCAGGGTGGCCAGCTGGCCGCCGGCGGTGTCGTGGGTGTGCAGGTGGACGGGCAGGTCGAAGCGTTCGCGCAGGGCCGCAACCAGCTTCGCCGCGGCAGCGGGCCGCAGCAGCCCCGCCATGTCCTTGATGGCCAGGATGTGGGCTCCGGCGTCGACAATCTTCTGGGCCAGGCCGAGGTAGTAGTCCAGGGTGTAGAGCTTCTCCTCGGGGTCCAGCATGTCGCCCGTGTAGCAGAGGGCAACCTCGGCAACGGCGGTGCCCGTGGCCCGGACCGCGCGGATGGCCGGCGCCATCTGGCTGACGTCGTTCAGCGCGTCGAAGATCCGGAAGATGTCGATGCCGGTGGCCGCTGCCTCGTTGACGAACGCTTCGGTCACCTCTTCGGGGTACGGCGTGTAGCCGACCGTGTTGCGGCCGCGCAGCAGCATCTGGATGCAGACGTTCGGCATGGCCTTGCGAAGGGCAGCCAGCCTGTCCCAGGGGTCTTCGCCCAGGAAGCGCAGTGCGACATCGTAAGTGGCACCGCCCCATGCTTCTACGGACAGGAGTTCGGGCAGCAGGGCCGTAACGGCGGGGCCGGCGGCAACCAAGTCCCGGGTGCGGACGCGGGTGGCCAGGAGGGACTGGTGTGCGTCGCGGAAGGTGGTGTCGGTGACGGCGACGGGGGTCTGTTCACGCAGTGCCTTCGCGAACCCTTCCGGGCCCAGCTCAAGGAGCTTCTGGCGTGACCCGGGGGCCGCTTGCTTGTCCTTGACGTCGGGAAGCTTGTGGGCAGGGTCCGAGTGGACGGTCAGTTCGCCATTGGGCTTGTTGACGGTGACGTCGGCCAGCCAGGTCAGGAGCTTGGTGCCGCGGTCCGCCGAGACCCGGGCCTTGAGCAGTTCCGGGCGCTGGTCGATGAAGTTAGTGGCAACATCCCCGGCGATGAAGTCCGGGTCATCCAACACGGCCTGCAGGAAGGGGATGTTGGTGGAGACGCCGCGGATGCGGAACTCAGCCAACGCACGGCGGGCGCGGGCAACCGCCGCGGGGTAGTCCCTGCCGCGGCAGGTGAGCTTGACCAGCATCGAATCGAAGTGCGGGCTGATCTCGGCTCCGGAGTAGACGGTGCCGCCGTCCAGCCGGACGCCGGCGCCGCCGGCGGAGCGGTATCCGGTGATCTTTCCAACGTCGGGCCGGAAGCCGTTGGCGGGATCCTCAGTGGTGATCCGGCTCTGCAGGGCGGCCCCGCGAAGCCTGACGGTGTCCTGGGAGAGGCCGAGGTCCGCAAGGGTCTCGCCCGAGGCGATCCGCATCTGGGCCTGGACCAGGTCCACGTCGGTGACTTCCTCGGTCACTGTGTGCTCCACCTGGATACGGGGGTTCATTTCGATGAAGACGTGCTGGCCTGCCCGTTCCCCCTCGGTGTCCACCAGGAACTCGACAGTACCGGCGTTCACGTACTTCAAGGCCTGGGCAAACTTCACCGCGTCACGGTAGAGCGCCTGGCGGATGCTGTCGTCCAGGTTGGGGGCAGGGGCGATCTCAATGACCTTTTGGTGCCGCCGCTGGATGGAACAGTCACGTTCGAAGAGATGCATGACGTTGCCCTCTGCATCCGCGAGGATCTGTACTTCGATGTGCCGCGGACGGAGAACTGCCTGTTCCAGGAACATGGTGGGGTCCCCGAACGCAGCATCTGCCTCGCGCATGGCTGATTTCAGGGCTTCGGGGAGGGCCTCGCGGGTATCTACGCGGCGCATGCCCCGGCCGCCGCCGCCGGCCACGGCCTTGGCGAAGATGGGGAAGCCGATCTCATCGGCCGCGGCCAGGAGCTCATCCAGGTCCTTGGACGGTTCACTTGACTTCAGGACGGGAACGCCGGCTTCCCGGGCGGCTTTCAGCGCCGCCACCTTGTTGCCGGCCAGCTCCAGCACCTCGGCGGGCGGACCCACGAAAGTGATGCCCGCTTCCTTTGCGGCACGGGCCAGTTCAGGATTCTCGGAGAGGAACCCGTATCCCGGGTAGATGGCGTCCGCGCCGGATTCCTTCGCGACGCGTACCACCTCTGCCACGTCCAGGTAAGCCCGGACCGGATGGCCTTCCTCGCCAATCAGGTAGGCCTCGTCCGCTTTCTGGCGATGGATGGAGTTTCGGTCCTCTTGGGGAAAAACGGCAACGGTCTTGGCGCCCAGCTCGTAGCCGGCGCGGAAGGCCCTGATCGCGATTTCGCCGCGGTTGGCCACCAGAATTTTGGAAAACATGCTTCTCCTGCATCATTGCGGGGTGGATCGAATGAGTGGTCACAGTGTCTAGGACCTGCAAGGACAAAAACAAATCTTTGTGGCAACGGTCACAGATTTCCCCGTCATGTCCCGAACGCTTTCAGCCTGGCTGGCGGAAACCGCCCCGGCACCATAGTCGGTGCCATGCCGACGCCCGATAAAGCAGGATTCGCCGACGCATCAACATATGATGTGTAGGGCGGCAGGACCGTCCGGCTTCGGCTCTGCCGAGGCAAACATTACCCCCAACACGGCATCCGGCGTTAGGTTTTGGTCTCTCAAGTGCAAGTAGTCAGCATCAGCAGCCTCAAGGGTGGAGTCGGCAAGACTTCCGTCACCACAGGACTGGCGTCTGCGGCGCTGGCCGCGGGAGTCCGGACACTGGTGGTGGACCTTGACCCGCACGCCGACGCCACCACCGCCCTCGGCGTACAGCCGGGCGACCAGCTGGATATTGGCAGGATGCTCAAGAGCCCGCGCCGGGCGAAACTGGCCGAAAACGTGGTCCGCAGCAGCTGGGCCGACCGCACCCCGCCAAACGGATCCGGGCCCGCGGTCCTTGATGTGGCCGTTGGCTCGGCATACACCGGCATCTATGACCGGCCCGATCTCGGCCGCCGGGACCTCCGCCGGCTTTCCTCCGTGCTGGCCGGCGCGGACGATTACCAGCTTGTCCTCATCGACTGCCCGCCCTCCCTCAACGGCCTCACGCGCATGGCATGGGCCGCCAGCGACAAGGTTGCCCTGGTTGCCGAGCCGGGCCTGTTCTCGGTTGCCGGCACTGAACGCACCATGCGGGCCATCCAGCTGTTCAAACAGGAGTTCGCACCGAACCTGTCGCCGGCAGGAATCGTGGCCAACCGGGTGCGGAGCGGCTCCTCCGAGCACACGTACCGGCTCGCCGAGATGGAGTCCATGTTTGGCGAACTCCTGTTGAGCCCCCGTATTCCCGAACAGGCCAACTGGCAGCAGATCCAGGGCGCCGCGCACCCGGTCCACCACTGGCCGGGGGACTCGGCAAAATCCACGGCCGGCCTGTTCGATGACCTTCTGTCCAACCTTATGGCCGCCGGCAGCGGACTGCGCAGCCGCGTCCGCTGACCTCCCCTCCTGTCCGCCTGCGCGGCCAGGCACAGAACCAAGACAAAGAGCCAAAACAGTCAGGGCCGCCCTCCAAGTGGAGGGCGGCCCTGATCGGCTAATTACTGAAGCGCGGTCAGCTGATCTTCCGCGCTGCCCGGCGCTTGCTCAGTTCGTCGTCGGGAAAGGACTGTTCGGCGGCGTGTTCGCTGGGCAGGGACGCAAGGCTGCCTTCCACCTCGCGCCATACCCGTCCCACAGCGATTCCGAAGACGCCCTGGCCGCCCTGCACCAGGTCGATAACCTCGTCGGCGGAAGTGCACTCATAGACGCTGGCGCCGTCGCTCATCAGCGTGATCTGCGCCAGGTCCTCAACGCCGCGCTCCCGCAGGTGCTCCACGGCGGTGCGGATCTGCTGGAGGGACACGCCGGTGTCCAGGAGCCGCTTGACCACCTTGAGCACCAGGATGTCGCGGAAACCGTAGAGCCGCTGGGACCCGGATCCGGCCGCACCGCGGACCGCCGGTTCAACGAGGCCGGTGCGGGCCCAGTAATCGAGCTGGCGGTAGGTGATTCCGGCAGCCTTGCAGGCGGTGGGCCCACGGTAGCCGGCATCTTCGTCCAGTACGGGAAGGTCCTCGGTAAACAGGAGGCCCTGGGCACCACTTACGGGCACAGCAACACCAGCCGTGGGCTGCTTTAGCCCTCCTGCTTCGCCTTTGGGACTCACCTGGATCCTCCTTGTCGTACGCTCCCTTGGCACTGATACGGCGGCCTTGGCATGAAGACCATGCGTGTAATTTTTCCGCGGGGCGCACTTTCCAGTGTGACTTGCGGGGCTGCCGTAAGCAAGGGAACTTGATACTTCGACGTTAGGCCCGGCGGGTCCCGAGGTCAAAGACCTTCGGGGCTTGGAAGAGGCGTGTCGAAACTTTCAGCCTTAACTTTAACCTTAACGTGACCTTAGCCGTCGAAATCCTCGGGTTCGACGTCGTCGAGGAACTCGCGGAAGCGGCGCAGTTCGCGTTCCTCATCCACGGTGGGGCCCGGCTCGGCGTCCTCCCCCTCGTCATGTTCGGTGATCCGGACGCCCGCCTCATCCATGACGGAGTCTGCGCACCAGATCCGGCATTTGGCGCGCAGCGCAACCGCAAGGGCGTCCGAGGCCCGTGAGCTCACCGTGGTTCCGTTTTCAAATTGCAGCTGCCCGTAGAAGATGTTGTCCTCCACGGCGACAATGTTGACGCTGACCACGGAGTGGCCCAGGGACTCTACGACGTCCACCAGGAGGTCGTGGGTCATGGGCCGGGGCGGGACCACGCCCTGCTGGGCCAGGGCGATGGCGCTGGCTTCCGGGGTGCCGATCCAGATGGGGACGTGGCGTTCGCCGTGCATTTCCTTGAGCAGGACCAGCGGTTGGTTGGAAGGCAATTCGATGCGAACGCCTACTATCTCGACTTCGATCATCAGATGTCCATGCGTGAGATGTGGTCCTGCACCAGGGCCCGGTGCAGGGTGAGGCAGAGGTCGCTGATCTCTCGGGCGGCCTCGGCGGCCCGCGCCTGTGATGCCGAATCCTTGCGGGATGCAAGCGGTGCGACTGCACGTTCCACCAAGCCGAATTCCCGTTCGGCAGCTGCCTGGAACGGCCGCAGGTGGCGGGGTTCCAGGCCGTGGCTTTCCAGCTGGACGCAGGCGCGGGCAACCTGGAGGGCATGCTCGTCGAACTGGCCGTTGCTGTGGCTGATGAGGCCGAAGCTCAGGAGTGACTGCAGCAGGGGCACGCTGGCGCCCGACTCGGTGCGCAGCTGTTCCTCTGTCAGTTTGCGGCCACGGTTCTGCAGCTCGGCAGCCAGTTCGTCGGAGACGATGCGCGGGGAAACCACGACGCCGGGCGGCAGGTTCTCCGGCCGCTCTCCCCTGTCGATGGCGTCGAGGTAGTCCTTGATGACTTTCAGGGGAAGGTACTGATCCCGCTGCAAGGCCAGCACGAAGCGCAGCCGCTCGACGTCGCCGTCGGAATACTGGCGGTAGCCGGCAGGGGTACGCCTGGGGTTGATGAGCCCCTTTTCCTCAAGGAACCGGATCTTCGACGCAGTCATGCCCGGGAAGTCGGCACTCAGCTGGGCGAGGACTTCGCCAATGTTCAGGACCTGGGGGCCCCGGCGTTCCGGTTGTGCCATTGCCACAGGCAGCGGTCCCCGGGTCAGCTGCGGCCTGCAGCCGTGGCAGGGCTCAGGTAGAAGGTGAGGCGGAACTTGCCGATCTGGACTTCGCTGCCGGACTTCAGCTCAACGCGGTCCACCCGGTCATGGTTGACATAAGTGCCGTTGAGGCTGTTCTTGTCTACCACTTCGAAGCTGCGCGCGGTACGCCGGAACTCCACGTGGCGGCGGGACACCGTGACGTCGTCCAGGAAGATGTCCGCGTCCGGGTGGCGGCCTGCGGTGGTCACGTCCGAGTCCAGAAGGAACCGGGCGCCGGCGTTCGGGCCGCTGTGCGCCACGAGCAGCGCCGAGCCTGCCGGCAGCGCCTCAACCGAGTTGCGCTCTTCCGAGGACAGCCTGGGGGCGATGGTGGGTTCGTCGGTGACGGGGGTGAGATGGATCGAGGTGGTCTCCGACGCCCTAGCCGCACCCGTGCCGTAATCCCCATCGGCAGGGTTGTGTCTGTGGCCAGCCATGGATTCCTCCTCCTAGACGTTGCGGAAATCCAACCCGCAACCAACGTTTGCTCTCCGGCCCTGACCGGCAGGTCCGGCGCCGGCACCCGATCCGGGCCTGACGTGCGGAGACGCCTTGCCTGCGGCGCGGGGCCGGACCGGAATTACCGGTTAGCTTTAGCCTACCTGTTGTTCGTACTCCGATGCACTGAGCAGGGACTCAACAGCATCGGGTTCGGCGAGTTTGACCTCGATGAGCCAGCCGTCTCCGTAGGGATCCGTGTTGATCAGGGCCGAATCGGTGTCCAGGGAGTCGTTGCGGGCCACGACTTCGCCGGAAACGGGGGCATAGATGTCGCTCACGCTCTTGGTGGACTCCACCTCGCCCACCACTTCGTTTGCCGTAATCTTCGTGCCGACTTCGGGCATCTGGGCGTAAACGACATCTCCAAGGGCATCCTGGGCAAAGTCGGTGATTCCCACGCGGACCACGCCGTCGGCATTCGGGGCGGTGACCCACTCGTGTTCGGCGGTGTAGGACAGGTCTTCGGGAATGTTGCTCATGGGGGGCCTTTCATCGGGGTACACGCCAAATGTCAAAAGGGGCCCGCAAAACGGGCCGCCGCTGAAAGTATAGGCACAACTGCCGGGGCGGGGACGGGCCCTTCTGACAAGATGGGAGCCATGAGTGCAAGCACCGGCGCGGCATCCGTGGGACCGTTGGCGAAGCAGGGCGGCTAGGTCATGCCCGAACTCCCTGAAGTAGCCGGCCTGGCCTCGTTCCTTGACGAGCAGCTGCGAGGCTGTGTGGTCACGAAACTGCAGATCGTCTCCTTCGCAGTGCTCAAGACGGCAGACCCTCCCTTCAACGCGATCGAGGGCCGCACCGTGTCCGGCGTCCGCCGGTTCGGAAAGTTCATCAGCATCGATACGGACGGCATTTCCCTGGTGTTCCATCTTGCGCGCGCCGGCTGGGTGCGGTTCACGGACTCCCCCTCCGAGCGCCAGCTCCGGATGGGCAAGGGACTCATCGCGGTCCGCTGCGCTTTCTCCGGGCCGGAGGGGCTGCGCGGCCTGGACCTGACGGAGGCTGGCACCAAGAAGAGCCTGGCCGTCTATGTGGTGCGGGACCCGCAGGAGGTGCCGGGCATCGCCACGCTGGGCCCGGATCCCTTTACCGAAGCCTTCGACGCCGACATGCTGGCGGAGATCCTCGCCGGCAGTCCCCAGCAGATCAAGGGACTCCTGCGCAGCCAGAGCGTCATCGCCGGCATCGGGAACGCCTACAGCGACGAAATCCTGCACGCCGCAAAGATCTCGCCCTTCGCCATCGCGAAATCGCTGGACCGGGAGACAGTGCAGGTGCTGTACGACGCGATCCACAGCGTGCTGGGTGAAGCGCTGGCAGAGGCGGCGGGCAAGCCACCCAAGGACCTTAAAGACGTCAAACGCAGCCACATGCGGGTCCATGCCCGGACGGGAGAGGGCTGCCCCGTATGCGGCGATACCGTGCGGGAAGTTTCGTTCGCGGACACGGCACTGCAGTACTGCCCCACCTGCCAGACAAAAAGCAAAATCCTGGCGGACAGGAGGACGTCGAAGTTCCTGAAGTAAGGAAGATGCAGCGGCAACTGCGACAGCGCCGCGGATGGTTGGATCACGATTCGGGACTTCTGGACCTGCCCGCGCAGGCCCCCGGAGCGTAGCGTCTTGACCAAGTTCCGCAAGTCTCAATCAGCACCAAGGGGTCACAATGCGCCGGACTCGACCCGCCGTCCTCGTAATGGCCTTAGCCCTCACCCTCGGCAATGGTCTTGGGGGCGCTGCCCTGGGACCGACCATGGGGGCCGCATCAGCGGCGGCTGCCCAGCGGAACGTTCGCGCGTCGATGGTTGTCGAACAGGCTGGCGACGACGAGATTGCCGAGCATTATCTGCAGCTCGGCGGCAGCGCATCATTCCTTGGAACAGCAGTCGGCAGCGCGTACGACATCGCCGGCGGTCGCGCCCAGGAATTCGAACGCGGCACCATCTACTGGAGCCCCGGCACCGGCGCCCACGAACTGCACGGCGAAATCCGGAGGAACTACCTCGCACTCGGCGGCCCCGCCGGCTTCCTGGGCTTCCCCCTCACCGACGAAACCGCCACCCCCGGCGCCCCCGGCCGCTACAACGACTT
>NZ_JBFBKY010000017.1:72480-82138 GCF_040702335.1 Pseudarthrobacter sp. NPDC080039
CCCGGCGCCCCCGGCCGCTACAACGACTTCGCACGCGGCACCATCTACTGGAGCCCCGGCACCGGCGCCCACGAACTGCACGGCGAAATCCGCAGGCGTTATCTGGAGCTCGGCGGGCCGTCAGGCGTGCTCGGATTCCCCCTGACGGACGAGATCGGCACACCCGACGGGGTCGGCCGGTACAACCACTTCAGCGGCACGACCGGCGGCTCGTCGATCTACTGGTCGCCGGCCACGGGCGCCCACGAGGTGCACGGAGCCATCCGCGCCCAGTGGGCGGCCCTCGGTTGGGAGCGCAGCCGTCTCGGCTACCCGATCAGTGGGGTGTACGGCATCACGGGCGGCCTGCGCAGCGACTTCCAGCGCGGTTCGATCCTGTGGCACGAGGCCAGCGGAAGGACCGAGGTCATCTACACCAGCGTCCCGTCGACACTCCTGGGCGTGGACCTCGAGCGCCTTCCGACCACGCAAAAGGTTGTTGCCCTCACGTTCGACGCCGGCGCCAACGACGCCGCCCTCCAATCGATTCTCAGCACCCTGGCAGCCAACGGCGTCCCAGGCACGTTCTTCCTCACCGGAGACTGGGTCAACCATTTCCCGTCCGGTCCGGCACTGATCTACAACGCGGGGCACCGGATCGGCAATCACTCCATGACGCACCCGGACTTCACCACCCTGACCGACGCCCAGATCGCGGCGGAGATCGGCAGCGCGCAGAGGACCATTGAGGCCGCGGGAGGCGATCCGCTCCCGTTCTTCCGTTTCCCGTCCGGCGCCCGCGATTCGCGCACGATCGCGGACGTCAACGCCGCCGGCTACGCGGCGATCCGGTGGACCGTTGACACCCTGGGTTGGCAAGGCACCATGAATGGAACGCGTGGCCCGGGCTTCATCGTCCAGCGCGTCATGGCTTCCGCGCAGCCCGGGGAGATCGTCCTGATGCACCTCGGCTCCAACCCCGATGACGGCTCAACACTGGACGCCGCGGCCCTCCCACAGGTGATCGCCCAGCTCCGGGCGGCAGGCTACGGCTTCGTGACCCTGGACGCCGCCCTCGGCTAGCTGGAACCTGTGATGACGCATTCCGGGCAGGACACCCCCATCCCGACAAATCACCTCAGGATCCCGGGGTGGTTTGTCCGGGGGAAGGTGCACGGGCATGAATGACGGCGAAGCCAAAAAAGCGGAAAGCGCCGGAGAAATTCTCCGGCGCTTTCCGCTCTTTGGTCGGGCTGACAGGATTTGAACCTGCGACCCCTTGACCCCCAGTCAAGTGCGCTACCAAGCTGCGCTACAGCCCGCTGGTTCCGCCGTTCTCCGCTGCATTCGAATCAAGGATTCTCATCAGCAGTCCGGCCGAACCACCTAGAAGAGCTTACACGATCCCAAGGGGTGCCAGTGACACTTTTTGGCGATCAGCCGCAGGGTGTGTCGCAATTAACGCTTCCGGCCCCGCTTCTCACGCACGCGCATGCTGACCTCGATGGGTGTGCCTTCAAAGCCGAAGGTCTCGCGCAGCCGGCGCGTGATGAACCGGCGGTACCCGGGATCCAGGAATCCGGTGGTGAACAGCACGAACTTCGGCGGCCGGCTGGAGGCCTGGGTGCCGAAGAGGATGCGCGGCTGCTTGCCGCCCCGGACCGGGTGTGGGTGCGCGGCCACGAGCTCGCCGAGGAAGGCGTTGAGGCGCCCGGTGGGGATGCGCCGGTCCCAGTTCTCCAGGGCCAGGTCCAGTGCAGGAACCAGGCGGTCCTTGTGCCAGCCGGTCTTTGCCGAGATGTTGACGCGCGGAGCCCAGTCCACGTGGGCCAGGTCCTGTTCGATCTCCCGCTCCAGGTAGCGGCGGCGTTCGTCGTCGAGCAGGTCCCACTTGTTGAAGGCCAGGACCAGGGCCCGCCCGGACTCGATGGCCAGTTGCAGGATGCGGACATCCTGTTCGCTGAGGACCTCGTCCACGGCGAGGAGCACGACGGCGACCTCCGCCTTCTCGAGCGCGGCCTGCGTCCGGAGGGAGGCGTAGTAGTCAGCGCCCTGGGCCATGTGCTGGCGGCGGCGGATGCCGGCGGTGTCCACGAAGCGCCAGGTGCGGCCGCCGAGTTCGATGAATTCGTCGACAGGGTCGCGGGTGGTGCCGGCGGTGTTGTCCACCACGACGCGTTCCGATCCCGCGAGCTTGTTCAGCAGGGAAGACTTGCCGACGTTGGGGCGGCCAATGAGCGCCACGCGGCGCGGGCCGCCGGAGCGCTCCACGCCTTCAATCGTGGAGAACTCCGGCAGGACGTCCATAACGTGGTCGAGGAGGTCCGCAACCCCTCGGCCGTGCAGCGCCGAAACGGGGTAAGGCTCTCCGAATCCGAGGCCCCACAGCGCGGCGCTGTCGGCTTCCTGCGCAAAGTCGTCCACTTTGTTGGCCACCATGATGACCGGCTTCTTGCTGCGGCGGAGCATCTTCATGACGCCTTCGTCCGTGGCCGTGGCGCCAACGGCGGAGTCCACCACGAAGAGCACGGCGTCGGCCAGTTCCACGGCCATCTCTGCCTGTTCTGCAACGCGGGCGTGGATGCCGCGGGCGTCGTGCTCCCACCCGCCGGTGTCCACCAGCGTGAAGTTGCGGCCGTTCCAGTGGGCCGAGTACATGACGCGGTCGCGGGTGACGCCGGGGGTGTCCTCCACCACTGCTTCACGGCGGCCCAGGATGCGGTTCACCAGGGTTGACTTGCCCACGTTGGGGCGCCCGATGATCGCCAGGACCGGGTCGAGCTTGAGGGGGCCCTCGAAGTCCTCGTCGCCGTACTCACCGCTTAGCAGGGCGGCGTCGTCCTCGTCGAGTTCGTAGTCCTCCAGGCCGGCCCGGAGGGAGGCGGCACGCAGCTCCGCTTCGTCGTCGTCAATCGCTGCCAGCCGTTCGGCAACCTGGTCGCTGCCTGTGGGCCGGTACTCGTCGTCGGCGCCGGAATGCCCGGAAGTCTGGGTGGTGTCGCTCATTGCACTGTCCTTAGTGGTCATCTGCCGGCGTCCCCGGCTACTGTCAAGTCTTTGTGGTCAGCGAAAGGCAGGTGCTGCCCGCTGAGTTGGATGGTGTCCTGGACGTGCCCTGCCAGTGCTGCACGGATCTCCTGCGCCGCCCTGTCCATTGAAGCACGCCCGGTTTCGCCGGCCCGGCGGGCCAGCGTGAGGGCTGATCCGAAGCTGACATGGAAGCGCCGGCCCGGCCGCGGGACGAAATCCAGGTGCTCGTGGCCCTGCCGCGTGCCCAGGATGGCGACCGGGACCACCGGAGCCCCGGAGTTCAGTGCCAGCCATGCCACGCCGCCGTTGATGTCCGCTGCTGCCCCGCTCCCCCGCGTTCCTTCAGGGAGGATCCCCACACACCGGCCGGCGTCGAGCACGTCCTTGCAGCGCTGCAGGGCTGCACGGTCGCCCCGGCGGTCCACCGGAAGTTGCCCGGACGCAGCCAGCACCTTCCCCAGGAAGCCTTTGAACATTTCCTGCTTCACCAGGATGTGCATGGGCCGCGGCGCCGCACCGAACATCACTGGCCCGTCGAGGAAGCTGATGTGGTTGGCGGCGAAAATTACAGGTCCGCCGGTGGGGACGTTGCTCTTGCCGGTCACGCTGGTCCGGTAGACCAGGTGGTCAAGGATCCAGCCCACGGGCCTGCTCCACGCCATGGTCAGCCCGGACGGCACCCCGGCCAGGGACTCAGTCACGGTTCAGCACCTTGGTCACGATCACGAGGGCGGCGTCGACGGTCTGCTCGAAGTCCAGGTCCGACGAGTCCAGCGTAACCACGCCATCGGCCGCCTGGGTGAAGTTCACGACGGTTGAATCCCTTGCGTCCCGGTGGGTCACCTGGGCTGCGAGCTGCTCGGCGTTCTGGGTGCCGCCAAGCTGGATCCCGCGGCGGCGGAGGCGGGCTTCCTCGCTGGCAGTCAGGAGCATGCGGACCTCTGCCCCGGGCGCGACGACGGTGGTGATGTCCCTGCCCTCCACCACCATGCGCCGGTGGTGCCTTTCAATCAGTTCCCGCTGCCTGCGGATCAGTTCGGTCCGGGCACCGAGCGTGGTGGCAACGGCACTGACGGCGGACGAGATTGCCGGCTCACGGATGGCTTCCGTGACGTCGACCCCGCCCACCCGGACATATTCCTCCTGGGGGCTGGTGCTCAATTCCAGGACAAAGTCCCGGGAGGCCTGCTCCACGGCCGGAGTGTCATCGAGGTCGATGCCCTCGGAGACGCAGTACCAGGTCAGTGCGCGGTACATGGCGCCGGTGTCCAGGTAGGCCAGCCGCAACCTGCGGGCGACTTCCTTGCTCACGCTGGACTTACCGGAGCCGGAGGGCCCGTCAATGGCAACCACCAGCGGCCGGCCGATGCGCAGCGCACGCATGGTTTCGAGGAGTTCCTGTGTCATTACTGAAGTACCCGCCATCCGCGGTCGTTGAGAGCTTCGATCAGGTGGTCGTGCTTGTTCGGCAACACAGACAATTCCACCATGCCAACGTTCTGCCCGGAGGAATGGTCCAGCCGGAGATCCTCCACGTTCACCCCGATTTCACCGATCTCGGTGAGCAGCTGCGCGATCTGGCCCGGCCTGTCATCCACCAGGACGGTGAGCCAGGAGTACGCCTGAGGTGGACCGCCGTGCTTGCCGGGAATCCTCGCCTGCCCCGCGTTGCCTTCGCTGATGAGCTGGGCCAGATCCAGGCGTGCCCCGGGGGCGCTGGGCTGTTCCAGGGTTCCGATGAGGCGGTTCAGGTCCTCGCGAACCCCGTAAAGGATCTCTACGACCTTCGCTGCATTGCCGCCGAGGATCTGCACCCACAGGGTGGGGTCGCTCGCGGCGATCCTGGTGACATCGCGCAGGCCGTTGCCGGCCAGGGACAGCGCATGCAGCGGTGTCCCCTGCAGGCGGCTGGCCAGCAGGGAGGACATGATCTGCGGCAGGTGGGAAACCAGTGCCACTGCTTCATCGTGTTCGTCCGCGCTGAACTGCGACACGACGGCACCCAGGTCCGTAGCCAGCGATCGTGCCACCTGCAGGGCAGCCCCGGATGTTTCTTCCGAAGGGCACACCACCCACGGCATGGACGTGAACAGCTCACCGCGCGCAGCCACCGGACCGGATTTCTCCCGGCCCGCCATCGGGTGGGTACCCACATAACGGGAGAGGTCTGCGCCGAGGCTGCGAAGCCGGGAAAGGATATCCGCCTTGACGCTGGCAATGTCCACCACGACGGCGCCCGGATAGTCAGACAGCGCCTGGCATACGACGTCGGCCGTTACGTCAGGAGGAGCGGCCACCACTACCAGCTGCGGGCTGCTGCTGCCCAGTTCCGCCAAGGGGCGCCCGGCACCGATGTCCACGGCCACCGCCTGGTTGGTGGGCGACGGGTCCGAGAGGAACACGGGCACGCCGCGTCCGCACAGGCCCAGGCCGATGCTCGTGCCCAGCAGTCCGGTACCGAGGACCACCACGGGGCCGTCCAGATGCCCGCGGCCCTGGCTTTTGAACGCGGACATGCCTCAGAGCCCTACGGATGCCAGCAGATGGCCGACTTCCTGCTTGCCCAGGTTGCGGATGCTGCCCTGGCGCTGGTCTCCGAGCCCGATGGGGCCCACCTTCACGCGCACCAGCCGCTGGACCGGGAAGCCGACGGCGTCAAACATGCGGCGCACGATGCGGTTCTTGCCCGAGTGCAGCACAACCTCGATCAGCACGTGGCCGGGCGTCGAATCCACAAGGCGGAACGAATCCACGGCCGCCATCCCGTCCTCCAGCTCCACGCCCGACTTCAGTTGGGCACCGACACCCTGGGGGAAGGGCCCGCGGACCTGGACCAGGTACGTCTTGGGGACCTCGTAGGAAGGGTGGGTGAGACGGTTGGCCAGTTCGCCGTCGTTGGTCAGCAGCAGCAGCCCTTCCGTGGCGACGTCGAGCCGGCCCACGTGGAAGAGGCGTTCGCCGGTGTTCTTGTTGTTTTTCAGGAAGTCGCTGATGCAGGGCCGGCCTTCGGGGTCCTCCATGGTGGACACCACGCCCTTGGGCTTGTTGAAGACCATGTACACGAGGTTCTCGTCCAGCTGGATCCGCAGGCCGTCAACGTGGATGACGGCGGTCTTGGGATCGATGCGGACGCCGAGTTCTGTGACAACCTGGCCGTCCACTTCGACGCGGCCCTCGGCGATCATCTCCTCGCAGACGCGGCGGGAGGCCACTCCTGCGGACGCCATTACCTTCTGGAGGCGCACGCCGTCCGAATCGTGGAGGTCCGACTGGGGGACGTTGCCCCGGGGGTGCTTCTTCCGGGAGGGCTTGCGGACGGGCCCCAGGTTTTGCCCGAAGCGTTCGCTGCCGAACGCACGGGAGGCTGCTGCCCCGGGCGCTCCGGTGCGCGGCTTGGGCTTGGGGGCACCGGGAGTTCCGGGGGCCTTCTTTGCCCCTGGCTTGCGGGCAGCGGGCTTGCGCGACGACGGCTTGGCGCCCTTGGTGCCTTCGGCACCGCGTCCGGGCTGGTCCCCCGCCAGGTCGGGGTCGATGAAGCGCTCCTCGCGCGGCTTTGGGGCGCGGTGCGGCCGGTCCCCGCCAAAGCCGGCGGCACGTTTGCCGGTCCCGCCACGGGAGCCTCCGCTGAAGCTGCTTCCCTGTGAACCGCGCTGCTGCGAATTGCCGCGCTGCGCTGAATTGCCGCGTTCGTTCCCGCCGCGTCCCGAACCGTTACGTGGTGAACCCTGGCGTCCCGCCTGTGTCATGACCCGTCCTTCAATGTGTTTTGGCCGGCAGAGTGTCCAAGGACAACCCTAGCCAGCCCCGCAGACTTCGTCTGCCCTGATAACTAAAACTGGTAATAGCCGCTGCAGGCCGGGGATCCCCGCCTACATGGTCCCGGCGTCGTAGAACTCGGCGATTCCGTCGAGCCCCGGAAGGTGCGGCGAGAGCTGTGGCAACTCCTCCACCGAACTGATTCCCATCCGTTCAAGGAAGTAGGAGGTGGTCCGGTACAGGATTGCGCCGGACTCCGGATCAGTTCCAGCGTCCTCGATCAGCCCCCGCTGCGCGAGCGTCCGTACGACGGAATCAACATTGACGCCGCGAATTGCGGATACCCTGGCCCGGGAAACGGGCTGGCGGTACGCGATGACAGCCAGTGTTTCCAGCGCCGCCTGGGTAAGCCTGGCAGTCTGCCCCTCCAGCACGTACTTGCCGACGATGTCGGCAAACTCCGCCCGCGAGTAGATCCGCCAGCCACCGGCGATGTTCCGCAATTCAAAACCCCGGGGACTGGAACCGATGCCAGTGTTGCTGGCACTTTCCATCTCCGGGGCCTTACCAGTATAGCCGTTATACTCGCGCTGCAGTTCGGCCAGCAGGGTCCCGACTGCAGCCACCGTCAGGCCAAGGCCTGCGGCCAACTCCTCCTCGCCTGCAGGTTCGTCCAGCACCATGAGTACTGCTTCGAGGGCAGCCTTGGCGCCGCCGGGGAAATCGGCGTAGTCCGGGGCCTCGTCAATGCCGGCGTCCTGCTGGGGGGTCACAGTTGCTCCTCGTATTCTTCGCTCAGGTTCTCCGCTGACCACTCCCGGCCCTGGGCCGTCCAGTGGATGGCGAGCTCCGCCAGAGGCGAGAGTTGGTCGAATGAGACCGCCCTGTCCCGAAACAGTTCCAGGAGGGCCAGGAAGCGCGCCACCACCACCAGGGTGGAGCCGGCGTCCGCAATCAGGGAACGGAAGGTTAGCGGCGACTCCTGCTGCAGCCGCAGGCCCAGCAGCCGGGCCTGCTCCTTCACGCTGACGTTGCTGCCGTGCAGGTGGCCAAGTGCCACCCGAGGTGGCTCCTCCGGCGTCTTCGGCCGAAGCGCTGCCTCAGCCAGCGCGGCGAACTGTTGGGGCGTGTGCTTCCACACCAGTTCGGGGAGCATCGCGGCAAAGTGCTCCTCAAGCGCCACCTGCCGTGGAAAGCGCCGCCCTTCCTGGTGCAGCGTCTCCCCAAGGATGCCTGCCACTTGTTTAAAGGCCTTGTACTGCAGCAGGCGGGCGAAGAGGAGGTCCCGTGCCTCCAGCAGGGCAATGTCCTCATCGTCTTCGACCTCGCCCGCGGGCAGGAGCCGGGCAGCCTTCAGGTCAAGCAGCGTTGCGGCGATCACCAGGAATTCACTGGCCTCGTCCAGTGCCCATTCCTCGCCGAGTTGCTGCAGCTTTCGGATGTACTTGATGAATTCGTCCGTAACCGTGGCAATGGCTACTTCGGTGATGTCCAGCTGATGCTTGGCAATCAGGCCAAGGAGAAGGTCGAAGGGACCCGTGAAGTTGGCCAGCCGCACCTCGAAGCCGGGCTTGGATTCGGCCATGGCGGTGTCTTAGGGTGCGCCGCCGCGGGAAATGAGCTCCTTGGCGAGCCGGCGGTAGGCATCGGCGCCCACGTGGGTTCCGGCGTAGCTGGTGATGGGCTCCGCGGCCACGGTTGCGTCTGCAAACTTGATGGAGCGCTTGATGACGGTTTCGAAGACCTTGTCACCGAATGCTTCCACCAGGCGGGTGATCACTTCACGGCTGTGGAGGGTGCGGGCGTCATACATGGTGGCCAGCACGCCGTCCACCTGGAGCCTCGGGTTCAGCCGGTCCTGGACTTTGTCGATGGTTTCCACCAGGAGGGCCACGGCGCGGAGGGCGAAGAACTCGCAAATGAGCGGGATGATGACGCCGTGGGCTGCCGTGAGGGCGTTGACCGTCAGCAGTCCCAGCGACGGCTGGCAGTCGATGAGGACGACGTCGTAGTCGTCTTCGACTTTCTTCAGCGCACGGTCCAGGACCTGTTCACGTGCAACTTCATTGACCAGCTGGACTTCCGCGGCAGAGAGGTCGATGTTGGCCGGCAGCAGGTCGACGTTCTGGACGCCGGTCTGGTGGATGGCATCGCGGATGTCCACTTTGCGGTCCATGAGGACGTTGTAAACGGTGAGGTCCAGTTCGTGCGGGTTGACGCCCAGGCCGGCGGACAGCGCACCCTGCGGATCGAAGTCCACCAGCAGGACGCGGCGGCCGTATTCGGCCAGCGCCGCCGCAAGGTTGATGGTGGAGGTGGTCTTGCCCACGCCGCCCTTCTGGTTGACCATGGCGATGACGCGCGCCGGACCGTGGGAGGACAGCGGCGCGGGTTCCGGGAATTCCCGGTATGGGCGCCCGGTGGGGCCCATCACCGCGTTTTCCAGGTCGAATTCCGTGCCCTCCAGAGTTGCTGAACCCTGTTCGCTGCTCACGTATCTGTCCACACTTTCGATAACGGTGATTTCCTGCCGCTGACTCACCAGCGCCCTTCGTTCTGCTCCCTAGGTTACAGCGCCCGACACGGTATTCGACGGAACTTGACTTTCTGCGGATGTTGAGCCTTGACCCTCTAGCTGAGGTCGAAGGTTGAGGTGCCTGCAGACGCAAAACCGCCCCTGCAGCACAGCTGCAGGGGCGGTTCCGGGCGGTCCCGAAGCTTGGCGCTAGGCCGTGGCAACCTGGCGGCCGCCTTCTTCTTTTGGTGTCATTTCGCCGTGTCCGGCGATCATGGTCTGTTCGTCGAAGGGCAGTTCGCCGGAGAGGACGCGGGTGACCTGGGCGCCGTCGATTTCCTTGACCCAGGTGCCTACCAGGACGGTGGCGACGGCGTT